>CABQMM010000040.1 GCA_902465215.1 uncultured Bacillota bacterium | reverse complement strand
GTCTGCATTCCTCTTCCAAGTAGTTATCTAAAACAACGGTTTCCCCGCTTAAAAGGGTCGCTCGAAGTACTGCAATTTGTTCCTCCGGTGACAGTGTGCTGAGATTAAAAATCGTGTCGAAAGAAAATCTGTCCCGAATATGGTTAGCTAAGTCAATGTAGGAATAACTCGGGCGCATCTTTTCCTGATTTATAACCTCGTAAATGATTTCGCGCTTGTTTGTATCAATTGCTTCTTTAACACGCTTATATTCAGACTCGAAGTTAATATTTTTATAATTAACTGCCTTTGTTTCAGCCGTTGTATTTATCGGATATATGCTTTCCGGCTCATTTTTTATGGTTACAACTGTTTTCTCTTCCGGGGTTTGTACATCGCCGTGCCCCTCTGAAGAATTCTCTGCCGAATCATTTGCAAAGTCAGAAAGTGAAACAGATGCCATCTTTTCGGAGAAGTACCGTCTGATAGTATAGTCAGCTCTGTCTGCCGCTTTCTTTACTGCAAAGACCATAAACAGATTGATTGCCATCATAACCAGAATTGCAGCTATAATTTCTGCCATATCCATCTCACCTCGCTTAAACGGTCAATGGGTTAAAGAACAGCAGTACGATTACAAGTGCAATCATAAGGAGGAACAAAATCGTAAGTGCAAGTATAATAACCATGACGGATTGTATCACATCACTTTTGGTTTCCGGATTTCGTCCAATAGCCTCTGCTACTTTTGCTCCCAGCATACCGATTCCCAAACCGATTCCAAGCAGTGCCAGTCCGAGCATCCATCCTATAGAGCTAATTGTTGATGATAAAATTGCTTCCATTTGCCTTCTCCTCTCACTTTCCTGTCATTTGATAATAACTTATCGATACATTTGTACCGTCAGCGCCTTCGATCTTGCTGATTTCAACGGATTTCGTCGTTGAAGAAATTGGATACTCAATCAACTGTCCAATCGAAGTAAATGCAGCCTCTGTAATGCTGACTTCTTTTTCCCTCGTAAGTTCAGAAGCCGCTCCGCTTTCTTCGTCAACAACTCCGTAAGTTTCTGTTATATATGCCTTCGCATCACTAAGCCGTATGCCATTCATATACAATCTGATGAAGAGCATAGTATCGGTTTCGCGTTCTGTCTCCGCCTTTGCTGTAAGATTTCCGGTTTTAACCGTAATCGTTCCCACGGAGACTTCGTCTCCCGGCACATACTCGCCGTTTTCAACCTTATATGCCCGATACAGCAGCTCAACCTTGTATAATTCATTTTGGTTGAGTGAATATACGGAATAACTCGAATTGAATTTATTCAGCAAATATACGGTTTCTGTTCCCGCTTCATCAGTTACCTTCAGCAACAGCTTCGCTACTGAATTGGAAGGGTCATAAATTGAATAATTTACAGTAAGTCCGGTTGCCTGTGCATCAACTCCTGAAAGCTGTACATGGAAAACGCCGTCGTTTCTATCTTGAGCCGGGCTTCCGCCTGTGCCGCCGGTACCACCTGTACCGCCGGTACCACCGTTACCGCCATTGCCGCCGTTACCGCCGTTTCCACCGTTACCGCCATTGCCACCGGTACCGCCGATTCCGCCGATACCACCGATACCACCGGCTCCGCCGATGCCGCCCATGCCGCCTTGGCTTCCGCTGCCGCCGGCTCCGCCTTTTCCTGCGGTTATGTAGTAATTTTCAATATCCGGTACCGGTATATTCGCCGTGCTGGTCGCGGGTCTTTCTATTGAGGTGATTTCATATAGCAGTGGAGCACCGTCATAGTTGTTTGTGCTTCCGATTACCTTCCGCAGATTGATTTCTGTTCCGTTGCTGTACAGCAGTTCGCTTGCAACATCGAAATACAAGTCGCCGCTCAGAAGTAAAATCGGATTAATAGTCTTGTTGCTTAATCCCATGCCTTGAAGCAAGGCATTTCCGTTTTTGTCAAGCGATACTCGCATAAAGTCTTCGGTTTCAAAAGCTCCGTCATAGGAAGCAACATGGCTGCCTGTAAATATATAAACTCTGTCTTTCAGTTTATACAGTGCGTTTTCCTTTAAATCAGAGATTTCCAAGCCTTTTTTATACTTCTGTGTCGTACCATCAGGATAAATCCTGTAGCATTCGCCTAAAATGGAGAGCATATTTTGGCTTTGGTTGAAGAGCGATGGATTACTTCCCAGACAAACCGTCTGCCCTTCTTCATCAGTCATATAGTACTTTCCGTCCCATTTTCTGATTATCTCACTGTCCTTCGTAATCTCAACCAGCATATTCTCATCATCATACAGGTAAGTGCCTGCATATGCCGCTATCTTATTGTCCTCTCCCTTTAAAGTCATATAGACCATAGAAGAAAGAATGAGAATTCCAATTACAACGAGGACACCGAACAGATTAAAGGCTCTCACATTCTTTTTTTCAAATGTTCTCATCGAATACGCCTCCTTTAATCTCTTTCGCCAAGTATGTACTGAACAATTCTTTTCAAGCTGAATCCGCTTGTCGAGTTGTCAGACGTATAAACTGCCGTTATTCTCTCGCTTGCTCCGCTTTCATCGTAGAAATAAATTGTAATCTGATAATCGTTTCCTGTGTTAATCTTTTCCTTTAACGCCAGTCGGAATACATTCCCTGAAGCATTTAAATCGAGCTTGAAGTTGTCGGTCAAATCCTTCTTTGAATCTGTGTCTTCATAAACCGCACTGCTTGTTGCGCCTGTTGTCTTATTAACCAGTGAATATGTGATTTTTTTCGTACGCTCCAAGTTATTTCCTATAATCTGGATTTCAGATTCCGCAGCATTGAAGGTTGCAGCGGTTGCCGTAATTGCAGTATTTTCCGGAGTATCAACTCTTCCTCCTACAAAGGCATCATTATACTGTCCGGACTCACATCCCGATGCTGAACCAATTCCTTCATTTTGCAAATCCAAATTTACATATATTTGCAAATAGTATCTTGTCGACGTCTGCAGACCCGTAAAGGTTATGGTCTTAGCTTCGATATTTCCCAGTTGGTCAACATTTGCCGTAAAGCTCTGTACCGGGAATGTTTCATTGGCTTTTCCGACCAGCTTTACAAAGTATTTTACGGTCGTGTCGCTGTCTCCGGCAATAACACGAAGGGCGTCCGTCCCACTTACCGTAAATACTGCGTCATAAGTTGTATGATCCGAGGACAGCGTTACTCTTCCTGCCGCTGCAAAATAGTCATCCTGCTTCGTCCATGAAGCCGGGATTATATTGCTTATCTGCGCTTCGCTCTGCTGTATATTAAAGTTCGGATCGTAGCTGCATGTAATCTGAACGGTATAATTCTGTGCATCGTTCATAATATGTGATGCATCCGGTTTCCAGTCGATGAGCGCGGTAAGAGGTAAATCCGCTTTTTCGGTGTCGGACCAGCTTGTTATCTCCTGTGCACTTTCCAGTAAGTATGACTTAGAAAATACAGCTTCACTCACGCTTACGCCATTACACAAAACTTCAACTTTTATATTTGATATACTTTCTAGATCCGCTTTGTATACCTGTTGAAGTGTGAACGGCACCTTCATCTGTTTCGTACTTCTCGCCTGTTCTGACGCTATAAATGTAATTTCGGCAGCACTACACGGGACAATGTTAATCTCCGGAAGCGTTTTAAAAGAACTTCCTGTTATGTATTGCGGATCGTCCGGTGCATTTACATAGCCTGCCAATTCGTATTCATATTTTGTATTTGGTTTCAGCTCTTCTACTTGCAAGCTTTCCTGATACGATTGTGCTGATTTGGCATCAATCCATATCTCGTTCCAAGTCGTGCTTCCCTCTTCTCTGTAGCGAAGTACGGCGGTTCCCTCATTGGAGCCAATCTGCTTCAAGCTGTGCGTTTTTGGAATTGAAACATCGAAAACCGCAGTGCTGAAGCCCTGTCTCACCTCTACAATTGCCTGTGGGAGAACATAGTGCAAGCTATCGTCCATAACTTCGGAAATATAAGTTAAATGCTTTGGTAACAAATCTGATCCTGCCGCAGAGTAGCCGCTCTGTGCTCCGTGTGGGAATTTGATAATATTCCGATTTGTATCAATGCTCCAGCTTCCGCAAGGGTAAACCGATTTATTAAGCTGTCCGGACGCATATCCAGAACCGCTTTGAATACCATAATGCTCTCCGTCTGCAAGATATTTCATTCCGTACTTTCCGTCATCATAATACAGTCTGAGTTCGCATTTGAGCTGTCCGCTGCCGGCTAAATCTAAAAGTTCCGATGCAGATACTTCTGCGCTTTCTTCATATTCATCATGCTCGCTTCCGTCCGGGTCGGTGACACTGACGGTAGAACCATCCTGAAGCGTCAACGGTATAACAATCTTTTTTCCACCTTTTGAGAAAACTGCTGCAGCAAGTGCAAGTGAGCTTCTGCTGCCTCCGTCTGCGCGGAACTTGAAGCTTATATTGATAACCTGATTGTTCGAAACCTGAAGATTTTGTTCTGTGCACTGCACTTTGACCGAAGGAAGAACAGAATCTTCATTCATTAAGCTGACATTTCTCGTTGTCTTGCCGTCAAGCACACATCTTACTACAAGCTTCTGGCTTAAATCTGTTTTTAATTGCATATAGCCGCTGCTTGCAAGAGTACGTGCAATCGCCGATGTATCTGTGATGCTTCCCAGCCTGCAGCTTAGCAAACTACTGTTTCCATTATAGAAGTTAAGCTTAGTTGCCGTGGTATCTGCGTTATTGTCCGCATATTCCAAAGCTGCGTCTACATCTCTATATTTAACATACAGAATATCCTCTGTGTGGCTTTCTGTACTGCCTTCCCACGGCAGTACCCAAAAGACGGGCTCTTCTTTTTCAATTAAGCCTTTATATAAAATCCTGCCCGGAATTGACGCACCATCAATGAAATCATCCGGATACGTCATCGGTGTGTCAGGTTTGTCGTCATATGTAACATATTTAAGCTTAACCTGTGTTTCAACCGTAAATTCTTCTCCTCTTCCGACACTTCTGTCACCCTCTCCTTTTATATTTAAGAAAAAGTTCCATTCAGGAAGCAGATTTGCCGGGTCAGTCGCTTCAAGGCTCGGGTCGTATGTATCGTAATTCATCCATCCCGAACCCGCGACAACATTATTACTTTTGTCTCTTACGGTATATTTTACTGCGGACGAATGTTTCGCCAGTGAGTCCGCACCTCGGAAAGCAAAACCGACTTCGGTGTTATCGTCAATATCCGCCCACAAAGGGTCACTAAGTATGGTCTCGTCGAAATTGCTGTTTTCACTGTTGTATGCCTTCGAATCGTTGTTCCGCTTACTTTCGGCTACATATTTCGTTATATTCTTGCAGGTATATTCATCCTCACTCGGAAAAGGCGGAATAATGTGATTAATGGTAACCTCAATATAGCGGTCCGCATCGTCTCCTGTATAGCTGTCCGTCGTTCCAATCGGAATAATATTATTGTTTTCGTAAAGTTTATCGCTGCCTCCGTTTCCGAAGGTATAGTCCATTGCTGCAGTTACCTTTACAAAGAATGTCTGTCCTTGATATTCCGTAAGGTCGTCTGCTGTCAAGCCAAACATGGACTCATCCAAGGTAATCGCATAGCTATCCAAATTTCCGCTTCCCGATTCCAGATAGGCGCCTGTCCAGAAATCAGATGAAAATCTCCAATTTTCCGCTCCCGGATAGGAAGCGCCCAAATGTACAATTGCTTCTGATAAATCTTTGTACGGTGTATCCGCCGGTCCTGCCTCAGGATGATCAGAATCCTTTGGAGCGTAGATGGCAAATCTCAGGAAAGACAATGATTTTCCCGTAAAATGCCCCATATTCTCCAATCCCGGAATATTTGAAGAAATCTGCGTGGCTTTCTCCTCCTGCTGCTGATCGGATGCTTTAAATACTACATTGACCGAAAATGCCGTATTTTTACTTACGTTTTCTCTTCCCTCCACATAGAGCGGCGAATATACTTTCGTCGTAAAACTATCATTTCCGATTACTTTATCTAAATAGGACTTGCCATTGTACTGCATATGAGCTGCCGTCACCGTGATAGTATACGGGGTTTCTTTTCGCAGTCCTTTAATTGCGTATGGAATTTCATAAACCCCATTCGTGCTTCCAAGCTGCAGCATATCATTATCCACGATGATCTCTCCGCTTTTAATTTCGCCGTCAATCTCGAGATTGGAAGCATAAGTTATTATGAGACCATACCCGTAGCTGCTGTCGATTACATTATTCGGATCTTTTATAATCAAAGTTCCCTCAATTGTCGAAGCAGTCAGTTGATAACTGTTATATTCATTAGAGAAAGTCGGCCATACGGATTCTCCAGCATTGAATATTTCACTCAACGGACTTCCATATTCAACAGTTTCATCATTGTTATAGAAAATTGCCACAATTCGTGCAACATAATCCGTATAGGTACGTATCTTTTCTCCGTCAATCGGCACCTCTATTGATGAAGCCTTTTCTTTATCAACACTTATAATCGGATCACCGCTGAAACTGTAGTCCTTTCCATCGGCACTAACGGTTACCTGTGTTGCTTCATATATTTCATAGCGAATGCTGCTGATTCCGTTATCGGGATCAGAAATTGTGCTTGGTGAAAGAATGAAGGAATTGCTTATTTCCTGATGTACAACCTTCGGCTTTCCAATTTCCGGTGCTTTCTTCAAAGTCATAAATTTCTGAACAGGGAAGGAGTTCGATGGAATAATGCTTACGTCTGTTCCCTCCGTCAAAGACATGACTCTTATCTGCATATAGTAAACACTGTTTCTGTCTAGACCGCCGAACATTACAGGAACCTTATCGCCTTCATTTAAATCGCTCACTTTAAAAGCTCCTGTATCACTGTCGTATTCTCTGCCTTCTTCATCAATCGGCGTACCGTGTCCTAAAAGGTTTAAATCCTTGTCATAATATAAAATACTTACTGTCTCAATTGCACTTTCCTTGTCTTTTACCAAATCAAGCACAATATAGTCTTCTGTGGAATATTTCTTTTCCAATTTAACGCCAAAAGATAAGGTTCTGAATACTTTTTTATAAACGTCCTGCGTAACCGGCTCTGCCTGCGTGCCGCTGGTATAGGTTGAAGAAAATACCAGAACATATTCCGTATCCTGTTTCAGAATGTCACATCTTAAATCAAATGCCTGTGCAAGTGTTCCGTCCGCATAAATATCCTTTTTCCATATTTCAGCTCCTGTCGTAGCATCCAATATTGAAACTGTCGTGCCTGTTACATTACATTCGTTGCTGTCATAACTAACGGCCGCCTTCATTCCAAATGCAGAAGGATCAATCTCTGCTGTAAATTGCGGCATCGTTTCCGGGTTGAAAACGACATCACTGTTATCTGCGTCCTCTCCCGCACTGCCCGGTGCGCCGGCTCTTCCTGATGAACCGGAGGAACCCGCACTTCCATTACTTCCGTTTGTTCCGTTTTCGCCCACACTTCCGGCTTCGCCTGCTTCGCCCGGATCACCTGCTTCGCCCTGCGTTCCGTCAATACCCGGTTTCGCATCATCGCCATCCGGACCATCTTCGCCGTCTTTTACATCCATATTAATCGTCGGCTGTTCAATCTTTTCGTTTTTATATTCTTCATCCGGAATAATCTCAATATTATCATCCGAATCAATGAGCATCTGTGTCAAATTCATCAGGACAACTTCCCCATCGCTGACATTTTTGCTTCCCATGTAAATTCTTTTTCCGTTGGATAATTCAAGATAGGCATCAGAAGAAACGGTGCTGTAAGTACCGTCCTGATTTACCAAATATACAACGCCTTCATCACGATAGAGAAGCTCAACATACCCATCAAAACTCTGCTGCGCTTCCTCTGATATGCAAAGATCAATGTTAGGAGAAACCAGCATATACTGGTTGTCCGAAATTTTCCAAATAAAATTCGTCAGATTTACCGTCTCTCCTGCATTTGAGATTTGATACCCATCTCCCGCCTTTTCGACAACACTGCGCGTTGATACGGAATAATAGCTGATCTGCTGCTCTTCCAGTGCATCAGTATCCATAATAACGCTCTTCGCCAATCCGTTCATTGATCCTGTCTGATAATGCACGAAATTCCTTTGATCAGCAGCCACCTTTTTTCCATCTGTATTTTTGAATACTATTTTTTCCGGATATTTTTTCGCAAACTTTTCTCCTTTATTAAAATAGTATTGGACATTAACGGAATCGTCCGGTGTTTCTTCTTCAGCCATCGTTAGTATGTATCCATCATCAATGAACTGTGACGACGCAAAACCGTAACTTTGGGATACTAAAAAAACTATTACTGCTAACACAATCGCTGCCGAGACAGCTACAGTTATTATCGTTCTTTTCCTACTCACTTGAAACTCCTTTTCATATCTCACACAGTTATAATTTCAAAGTGTATTTCGCTAAAAATA
>CABQMM010000039.1 GCA_902465215.1 uncultured Bacillota bacterium | reverse complement strand
GTACTTGGCGTAATTTCCCTCATCCTTTCGACATGGACAACAAACTCCTCCAATGCATACTGCGGTGCACTCGATGTTGTTTTGGCAGTAAAAGCACCGGACAACAGAAGAAGAGAAGTAACGGTTATCGTAGGCGTTTTAGGAACGCTGCTCGGACTGACAGGAATCGTTGATAATATCGAGATTTTCCTCGGATACCTTGCATACATGGTCTGCCCGCTCGGAGGAATCATGTTTACAGATTACTTCATCATAGGCAAAGGAAAACCGGAGAACTGGCATTCCAGAGACGGCATCTATATCGCAGGTGTGCTCACTTGGATAATCTCGGTTGTGCTCTCATATCTGGTACAGCTTGACTTTGCGGGAATCGGATTTGCAATCGTTATCTATCTGATTCTTGAAAAAATCTGGCCTTCCACATCAAGACCGACAATAAATAAATAAGAAACAGGGGTATGAAATGAAAGTTTTAACAAGACAAGAAGCAATCGACATTCTGTACGGTTGTACGGTCGTCGGAACAGGCGGCGGCGGAAGCCTTGCCACAGGGCTTCGCATGATAGAAAAAGATTATGATGAAGGAAAGGCACTTAAACTGATGCCTTTGGAAGAAATTCCGGACGAAGGTCTTGTTGCTTCGCCTTACGGGTGCGGAGCAACGCTCTGTGAGGGCGAAGAGGAAGACCCGGAATATAAAGATCTGCCGCGCCTTAACGATTCATCCGCAGTACTTGCGTTCAAAATACTGGAAGAATATATGGGAGAAAAGTTTTGCGCGGTTTCTTCAACGGAACTCGGAGGTGAAAACACCGCCGAGGCTATGCACATCGCGATGTCGCTCGACAGACCGCTCGCAGACAGTGACCCTGCGGGAAGATCTGTTCCGGAGCTGCAGCATTCCACCTTTTATCTAGGAGGAATCCCCATTACACCGCTGGCATGTGCCACGAATTTCGGAGAAACGGTAATTATCAAAGATGTTGTCAATGATCTCAGAGCCGAGGCAATTGTAAGGGCAATTGCAGTTGCAAGCGGAAACGAGGTCGGAGTGACCGATCACCCGATGCGGGGGAATGTGTTCAAAAAATCCGTTATAAAAGGAGCAATCAGCTATGCGATGAACATCGGCAGAACCCTGCGTGAGGCAAACGAAAACAGTTTGGATGCAGCAGCGGCCATCGCAGACAAATTCGGAGGAAAACTTCTCTTCCGCGGCACGGTTGAAGAGACACCTTGGGAATTCAGAGACGGATTCACCTTCGCTGAGGTTCATCTTGCCGGATGCGACGGCTTTGAAGGGGAAAAGTACGAAATTTTCATACAGAATGAAAATATCTACGCGAAGAGAAACGGAGAGCTCGACATCTGTGTGCCTGATCTCATCTGTATGCTTGATGATAAAGGCCGGCCTGTTACCAACCCAAACTGGACAATCGGGCAGAAAGTATCCATGATTGGGCTTCCGGCATCGGAGGTTTGGAAAACGCCGGAAGGCCGGAAAGTGTTCAGCACGGAAAGCTTCAAATTGGGCTTTGCATATAAGCCGTTTTTATAGTATACTGAAAATATAAGTTGAAATGGAATCCGCTGTGTGCCGGGTTTTGTGAGGATAAGCCCCGCAAAACGGATGCAGCGGATTTTTGTGCAGGAGGGAGAACGAAAGAAATGATGTCAGAAGCATTAAAGGGGTTACTGCGTATTCCGAGTGAAACGGGATGCGGCGAAGAATATGACGAAAAATATGGCGTGATGCCTTACGGTCGTCACGTGTTTGAAGCATTGAAATACATGCTCGACTTATGCGAGAGCCTGGGCTTTCGAACCAAAAACTGCGAGAATCGCATAGGCTGGGCGGAAATCGGAGAGGGAGAGCAGCTTATCGGAATTCTTGCTCACCTCGATGTTGTGCCTGCGGGAAATGACTGGGACTATCCGCCGTATGATTTGACCATTGAGGACGGGCAGATGTACGGAAGAGGCGTGGTGGACGACAAAGGACCTGCGTTCTGTGCAGTCATGGCGATGAAGGAACTGCTTGACAGTGGAGTGCCGCTTAAAAAGAGAGTCAGAATCATCTTCGGCTGCCAGGAGGAGGCCGGAGACTGGCTTGACATGCAGTATTACAGAGAACATGAGGAGCTGCCGTTGTACGGATTTACGCCGGACGCGGATTTTCCTGCAATCTATGGTGAAAAAGGAATCATCTCCCTGTATGTATCGCATCCGATTGCCGGAAGCGGAATCAAAGCCGCAGAGGGCGGCAATGCCGTAAACATGGTCGCAGACCTTGCGAAAATTGTCACCGTGAACGATGAGACAATTCAAATGAGCGGCGTTTCGGCACACGGAAGCACACCGGAAGAAGGTGAGAATGCCATAACAAAGGCCATGGAAGCAGCTGCACCGAAATGCTCGTTTGCGGCAAAATATATGGATTTAATCGGATACCACCTGCACGGGGAAGCCCTTGGACTGGATTTCAGCGACAAGCAGAGCGGAAAGCTGACAATGAATGTCGGCCTTTTGAAAACCGATGAAGAAAAAATCACGCTCGGAATCGACATCCGCTATCCGGTGACACTCAAAGCTGACGAAATCAAGAAGAGAATAAAAGAGACATTTGAGTCTCAAGGCTTTGCAGCGGAAATAACGGAACACATGGATCCGGTATTCATGGACGAGAACGGGGAGGTAATCCGAACCCTCATCGGAGCATTCAGGGAAGTTACCGGAATCGAGGATGAGCCGACCGTAATCGGAGGCGGAACTTACGCACGTGCAATGCCGAATATCGTGGCATTCGGTCCGATTATTCCGGGACATCCCTGCACGGAGCATATGAAGAATGAGCATATTTCGGAAGAGGACTTTGAAATTGCCATGAAGGTATATACTCTTGCACTGAAAAAGCTTGTAATACAGCAATGATTTTCAAAGACTTTCGCTATTTTGTATTGACGGAATCCACCTTCAAAAGGTAGAATATAGCTGACGGATGTGCTCAAACAGCCATGCCGGATTCATCGAAGACGAGGAGGAAAAACATATGCTTAAAAAATCCAAAGATGCACTTGATCCACAGTCGTGGTGCGGACTTAACAGACCTGACAGAAAAGAAACCGAAGTTGATGCGGTTTTGTTCGGGATTCCGTTTGACGGCGGAGTCAGTTACCGCGGAGGTGCTGCGGAAGCGCCCGAAATTCTGCGTGCAAACACGAAACATTCCACACCGTCTACCGAGCGGCTGTATTACTACGATAAATTTAACATCCTCGATGCTGGGGACTTTGTGAATGAGGACAGAGATGCGCTTTTCGCAGAGGTACAGGAATATGTACGGGAACTGGTAAAAAACAATGTGCGCTTCACAATGGTGGGCGGAGACCATTCCGTTACCATCCCTATTGAAAGAGGCATAGATGATGCGCTTGACGAGGAATTCGGAATCATTCATATCGATGCCCACATGGATTTATGCGATGCGCTTGAAGGCGATTACCTTTCGCACGGCAACACCGAGAGAAGAGCACTTGAACTTAAGAATATCAAATCCCTTGAGAACCTGTTCTTCATCGGCATTCGCTCCATCGAGCCGGACGAGTTTGAATTCCATAAGGAAAACAAGATACAGGTAAAAACCGCGTACGACTGTTATCACGAAGGTATCGAAGCCGTTGCGGGCTGCTGCATCGAAAGAATGAGAAAATTCAAGAAGATTTACATTACATTTGATATTGACGCCCTTGATCCGGGCTTTGCGGCAGGAACGGGCACTCCGCAGTTCGGCGGTCTCACGCCGAGAATGGGGCTGACCTTGCTTGAAAAGCTTTTTACGAATCTTCCGATAATCGGATTTGATGTTGTGGAAATCGCACCGGCACTCGACCCGTCGCTGGCTGCGATGTTTGCCGGACGCAAACTGCTTCAGGAAGTATGGGGATACTGGGCGGATGACATAGGCAAGCTTGAAAAAGTGGAAAAAGAATTTTAAATACAAATTAAATGCAAAGAGGGGCAGTCTTAACAGGCTGCCTTTGTAAAGTTTATGGATATGAATAAGAACGGGAGAGTGTGCGAATGACAAACCGTGTAAATTTGACAGATTTGGAATATGTGCAGCTAGAGCGATTCGTGACGGAAGAACTCGAAGAACCGAAATTCCGGGCAAAACAGATTTTCAGCTGGATTTACGGCGGAACGGGCAAAGACGGAAGCCTGCGCCCGGGCGCAGAGTCGTTTGAAGAGATGAACAATCTGCCGAAAACGCTGAGAGAAAAACTGACTGCCCGCGCTGCGCTTGTGCAGCCTGCGGTACTGCGAGAGCAGATTTCAAAACTGGACGGCACACGAAAATTTTTATTTGGGCTTGCGGACGGCAACGCGATTGAGAGCGTTTTTATGAAGTACAAATTTGGAAATTCCATCTGCGTGTCTTCGCAGGCAGGGTGCAGGATGGGATGCCGATTCTGCGCCTCGACTATTGGCGGACTCAAGAGGAACCTTACGCCGGGCGAAATCGCCGGGCAGATTCTGGCAGCGCAGAGACAGACCGGCGAGCGAATCAGCCATGTGGTAGTCATGGGAACGGGCGAGCCTTTTGATAATTACGATAATCTGGCGGCATTTATCCGTATCATTAATGATTCGAACGGCCTTGCCATCGGCATGCGGAATATCACCGTTTCAACCTGCGGGCTGGTGCCGAAGATTGCAAGATTTGCAGAGGAGTTTCCGCAGGTGAACCTGGCAATCTCGCTTCATGCGGCAAGTGACGAAATGCGAAGTGAAATCATGCCCGTGAACAAAACCTATCCGATGGATGTTTTACTCACCGCATGCAGGGAATATACAGAGAAAACTTCCCGTCGGATTACCTTCGAGTATACACTCGTAAAGGGTGTCAACGATAGCACGGAACATGCGAAAATGCTTGCTTCAAGGCTGCATGGAATGCTCTGTCATGTCAATCTGATTCCGCTCAATAAGGTGGAAGAGACAGGTTACGATACAACAGAGCGCGGTGCTGTGCTGAAATTCCAAAAAGTGCTGAATGAAAACGGAATTCCGGTGACGATTCGCCGTGAACTCGGGGACGATATTGACGCTGCATGCGGGCAGTTGCGGCTTTCTGAGCAGTAAAAGATAGATGGATTTCGAGAAAAAATGTTATACGAGGGGTGAGAGAATGGAAAAAATCGAAGAAGAAAGTTTAGAAGATTCAAAAATACATAAGCATGAGATTGATATGACAAGCGGTTCAGTGCTGAAGAAGATGCTGCTGTTTTCGTTCCCGCTGATGGGGTCGAGTATTTTGCAGCTTTTGTTTAATGCGGCGGACATTATTGTCATCGGAAGGTTTGCGGGGGACAATTCGCTGGCGGCAGTCGGCGCGACAGCTTCACTGATTAACCTGCTGGTGAACCTTTTCGTAGGACTTGCGATTGGTGCGAATGTGCTGACAGCGAGGTATTACGGGGCGAAGAGGGATGCGGACATCAGCCAGACCGTGCATACCTCGATTGCGCTGAGCATTGTCTGCGGCGCGGGGCTTGCGATAATCGGGATTTTGATTTCCAAGCCGATTTTGGCGATGATGGGAACGCCGGATGAAGTTTTGCCGCTTTCGACGATTTACATGCAGATTTATTTCGCGGGAATGCCTGCGATGATGATATACAACTTCGGAAGTGCAGTTTTGCGTGCGAAGGGCGATACGGCAAGACCGCTGATGTATCTGGCGATTGCGGGCGTATTGAATGTGGGTCTGAATATGTTCTTCGTCATTTCGCTGAAGATGGATGTGGCGGGCGTTGCGGCGGCGACATCGATTTCACAGTGCTTGTCCGCATTTTTGGTTTTGCGCTGCCTCAGCAGGGAGCCGGATGCTTTCAAGCTGGAGAGAAAGCTTTTGAGGATTCATGGACATAAGCTGAAAATTATTTTGCAGATTGGACTTCCGGCAGGCTTTCAGGGCGTGCTGTTCGCGCTGTCGAATGTAATTATTCAGTCGTCGATTAACAGCTATGGCAAATATGTTATGGCGGGAAGTGCGGCGTCGTCAAACCTTGAGAATTTTACATATTTTGCGATGAACGCTTTTTATCAGGCGGCGATTTCGTTTACGAGCCAGAATGTCGGGGCAGGGAAATATGAAAGAGTGAAAAAGATTTTGATTTGCGCAGTATCGTGCGCGGCAGTAACGGGAATCACAATCGGAAACCTGACCTATCTGTTCGGCACTCCGCTGCTGGGGATTTATTCGAAGAGCGCTTTGGTCGTGCAGGAGGGACTGAAGCGTATGATGTACATCTGCATTCCGTATTTCCTTTGCGGGGTTATGGATGCGATGACGGGCATGATTCGGGGACTTGGATATGCGATTCTGCCGATGATTGTATCGCTTCTGGGTGCCTGCGTGCTGCGTATCATATGGATTTTGACGGTATGTCAGCTGCCTGCGTTCCACCATGTCGAGTTTGTCTATGCTTCCTATCCGGTGACATGGGCAATTACGACGACGGCACACATCATTTGTTATGTAATTATCACAAAAAAAATAAAAAAATCTATTGAATTACAACAAGAAATGGGTTAATATAGAGCATAGACCCGAGAAAAAAATGAAAATAGGGCAGTCTTAACAGGCTGCCCTTGTGAGGTTATTAGGAATGAAAACAAAAGAACAGGATTTTAACAAATCCCTTTTTCAAATCTTTATATCGTATTTTCCGGCGCACGGAAAACTGTTCGCTTTAGACATGGCCTGCGCGTTCATCGTCGCGTCGATTGATGTGGCTTTCCCGCTGATTTCCAGACATGTGATGTATGATCTGCTTCCGGATAAAATGTACCGGGCGTTTTTCACGATTATGGCAATTGTGACTTGTGCATTCGTGGTGCGGGCGTTTATGAACTACATCATCACTTTCTGGGGACATCAGTTCGGCATACGGATCGAGGCGGATATCCGCAGGGATTTATATCTGCATTTTCAGGAGCTGGATTTTGACTTTTTCGATAAGAACCGTACCGGAAAACTGATGAACCGTCTGACCGGAGATTTGTTTGAGATTACAGAGCTGGCGCATCACGGACCGGAGGATTTGCTGATTTCCGCGGTTACGATTATCGGAGCACTGGCGGTCATGCTGGCGGTGGAATGGAGACTGGCACTGATTGTGCTTGTCATCGTGCCGATTTTTATCGCGATTGTAATATTTTGCAGGAAAGATATGATGGACTCTTCGGTTCAGGTAAAGAAAAAGATGGCGAACATCAATGCTGATATCGAATCGACGCTTTCCGGGATGAAGACCTCGAAGGCCTTCGACAACCGCGATGTGGATTTTGAGCGTTTTGACCGTTCCAACGAGATGTATAAAGGCTCAAAGACGAACTATTACAAGGCGATGGGACGCTTCAACGCTTCTTTGGAATTTTTCATCTGCTTCCTGCAGATTGCGGTGATAACCGCGGGCGGCTGGCTGATTATGAAGGGCAGCCTGAACTATATTGATTTAATTACATTTACATTATATATTACGACTTTCGTGACGCCTGTCCGCAAGCTGACGAACTTCGCGGAGATCTTTACGAACGGACTGGCAGGTCTGAAGCGGTTCGTTGAGGTGATGCGAATCGAGCCGAGCATTCAGGAAGCGGACGATGCAGAGGAATTGACGGATGTGCGGGGCGACATCACGCTGGAAAATGTGGTGTTCGGCTACCGGAAGGAAACCGATGTGCTTCACGGCGTTTCGCTGAATATCCGGGCAGGAGAGAGCGTGGCAATCGTCGGACATTCGGGCGGCGGCAAGAGCACGCTCTGCCAGCTGATTCCACGTTTCTATGATGTGGAGGATGGAAGAATTAAGATTGATGGGCAGGATATCCGCAGTCTCACGAAAAGCTCACTCAGAAGGAATATCGGAATCGTGCAGCAGGATGTTTTCCTGTTTGCGGATACGATTTATGAAAATATAAGGTATGGCAGACCGTCGGCGTCCTATGAGGAAGTGGTTGCGGCTGCGAAAAAGGCGGAGATTTACGACGACATCATGAAGATGGAAGACGGCTTTGACACTTACGTAGGCGAGCGAGGGGCGCTTCTTTCGGGCGGACAGAAGCAGCGCATTTCCATCGCAAGAATTTTCCTGAAAAATCCGCCGATTCTGATTTTGGATGAAGCCACTTCGGCACTTGACAGCGTGACGGAGGCACATATCCAGAAGGCGTTCGACGAACTGGCGGTTGGCAGAACCACCTTGATTATCGCGCATCGTCTGGCGACGATTCGAAATGCCGACCGTGTGGTGGTTATCGAAAACGGCAGAATCGAAGAAGAAGGAACACAGGAGGAGCTGCTCGCAGCAGGCGGCAGCTTCGCGAAACTATATCAAGTTCAGATGAGGTAAGAAATGACAAAGACAACGAAAACAGACACTAACGAAAATGCCGT
>CABQMM010000038.1 GCA_902465215.1 uncultured Bacillota bacterium | reverse complement strand
CATCCTGTATTTTTGCATAATCATTCTTCTGTCTGCGCTGTGCGATACTGAAAATTCCGCTTTCCGCATAGTCTAAAATCTCCGCAGCATCCATCTTCGCTTCATACCCTTTTTCGGTAATATCCTCCGATGTCTTAATCATCTGGCGGAGCGTCGCCTTTTCAGCAACAATTTTCGCATATTCGGCCGCATTGGCAGTTGACGGAACTTCTGCGGTCAGGGTTGCGATATAGGCTCTGCCACCTACCATGTCCAAGGCCTTCCTGCGCTTGAGTTCTTCGCATACCGTCAGCATATCCACGGGCGAATTATCTCTGTATAATTCCCAGATTGCCTGAAAAATCTCTTTATGGTTTTCGTTGTAAAAGTCCTCTGCCTTGACCTCTTCGAGGATTTCCGAAAGGACATCTTTATCCAGCATTGCAGCTCCTAAAACGGAGCGTTCTGCCTCCGCATTATGCGGCGGGATTCTCTCAACCATGCTAATCTCCTAATGTTAGTTCCTAATCGACTTTTATTCCGCTGTTACGATAACTTTCAGTTTCGCATTTACTTCTGTATAAAGCTTGATTTCTACCGTCATTTCACCTGCCTGCTTAATTGGGCTGTCAAGCTGAATTTTCTTCTTGTCTACTGTGATTTTGTGCTGATCCTTCAAAGCATCCGCAATGTCCTTGGATGTGATGGAGCCAAAAATCTTTCCGCCTTCTCCGGCTTTTGTCTTGATTTCCACGGAAAGCGCACCGATTTTCTCTGCAGTCTGCTGCGCAGCTGCCTTTTCCTCTGCCTTCTTTTCTGCGGCGATTGCCTTCTGCTTTTCCAGATTACGAATATTTCCGTCGGTTGCTTCCGTTGCATAACCCTTCGGAAGCAGCATATTTCTCGCATATCCGTCGCTTACCTTTACGACATCTCCTGCTTTTCCTGTACCTTTTACATCTCTATTCAAAATTACTATCATCCTCTTTAACCTCCATGATTTTCATAATTTTATCCACCGTCTGTCTTATCGGTTCGCTGACCTGCGCGGCTGCCGTTGTCAAATGTCCGCCGCCGCCGAATTTTTCCATAACAAGCTGCACATTGACATCGCCGAGCGAACGCGCGCTTATAACAGTTCTCTCTTCGATATTTCTTCCAACCACAAAAGATGCCTTCACACCCTTTATTGTCAGAAGTTGGTCTGCAACCTGCGCGCAGATGAGCTGCGCATCGGTTCTTACCTGCGGACAGGTTGTAATCGCCACGCCGCCTTCAAAGACCTGCGTTTCTGCCACTGCCTGCGCACGCAGTCTGATATTAGCAATATCTTCTTGGAAGAAGCGTTTTACTTCCGTCGGATCGGCTCCCTGCCTGCGGAGCCATGCTGCCGCCTCGAAAGTACGAACGCCTGTCTTGATTGCGAATCCATTTGTATCAACTGTCATGCCCGCAAGAAGCGCTTCGGCCTCTAATTTTGCTAAGCTTTTCTTTTTACTCATATACTGCAGAATCTCCGCCACAAGCTCCGAAGCCGATGATGCGTAGGATTCCATATAAGCAAGGACCGGATTTTCAATAAATTCCTCTACTTTTCTGTGATGGTCGATAACGACAACTTTTTCGCAGATTTCCAGTAGCTTCGGACACTCAACCAGACTTGGCCGGTGCGTATCCACCACGATAACCAGACTGTCTGCCTCCGCCAGAGAAACAGCTTTCTCGGACGATATAAATTTATAGTTATCGCTTTCTTTTGCCTGCTTAAAAATGGTCTGCAGTGCCTCGTTATATTCATCAATTACAATATAAGGCTCTTTTTCCGAAAGGTTACAAAGCCTTGAAATTCCAAGCGCTGAACCGAAGCTGTCCATATCCGGGTTATCGTGTCCCATAATAAAAATTTTCTTCGACTGTTCGATGAGCTGCTTCAAAGCGTGTCCGACAATTCTGGATTTTCCTTTGTTGCTTTTTTCCACGGTCTGCAGCTTGCCGCCGTAATATTCAATTTTAATATTTCGCTTTACAACCGCCTGATCGCCTCCTCTTCCGAGTGCCAAATCAAGCGCAATATCTGCATAGGACTCCGACTGCGCCATATTTTTGCCGCCGACTCCAACGCCAATGCTCAGGCTTGCCGGAAAATCTACTCCGGTTTCCAGGTTTCTGACCTCGTCGAGCAAATCGAACTTTGAAGCAATAATCTTATCCAAATGCTGCTGCTCAAACCAGACCACATAAAGACTGCTCTTCACACAGACAACAGATGCTTCAATTCTTGCTGCCCATTTTCTGATGATTCCGTCAATCTGACTGGAAAGTGCTAGTCGCGGAACCGGTCCCGTGCTGTCAATCAGCTCGTCGTAATTATCAAGCTGAATTTTAGCTATGCATGGTTTTTCGTTGTTGTAACGGTCTTTTAAATCTTCCAGATTTGTCACATCGCTGAAAAAGATTGCAAGCCCGTCCTCCTCTGCATCAGTAAGCTTCTTTACAGAGATACGGAAGATTCTGTCGTTGCGTTTGATGAGCGGATGATTTCCGTTTTCCAGACAGTCATAAAGATCATTGAGTTTAATTCCCGTAAGCACAAAAATATCGCTGTCCAGAATTTCATCGTAAATGAATACCTCGTTGATTCTTTCGCTGGCTCCCGTAATCTTTCCCTGCCCGTTTATGAAGCATGCGGGAAGCGGAATATACTCCAATATGGAATTGTCTATATTTCCTTTTAACATAAACCGAAACCTCTTTTATTCGATTCCCAATCCAAAGTTTTCACGAACTCTCTTCATTGTTTTCTGCGCGATAGCATCTGCTCTTTGCGCTCCGTCATTTAAAATATCAATCAGTTCTTTGGAATCTCTGATTTCCTGATACTTCTCCTTAATCGGAGCGAGCGCTTCTACGGTAACTTCTACTAAATCCTTCTTGAAGTCCCCATATCCTTTTCCTTCGTACAAAGCTTCAAGCTCTGCAATCGGTTTACCGGAAAGCGCACTGTAAATATTCAAAAGATTACTGATTCCCGGCTTGTTTTCAATATCAAATTTTACAACTCCGTCGGAATCCGTCGTTGCCTTCATAATGGATTTCTTGATTTTCGATGGTTCGTCCAAAAGCGAAATACGGCTGTGGATGTTTTCTGCCGACTTGGACATTTTGGAGGTCGGGTCGTCGAGAGCCATGATTCTTGCTCCCTCTTTCATAAATCTGCCGTCCGGAACCACAAAAGTTTTTCCGTAATGGTGGTTTACCCTGATTGCAAGGTCGCGCGTGAGCTCAATATGCTGCTTCTGATCGTTTCCAACCGGAACCACATCCGTATCGTAGAGCAAAATATCGGCTGCCATCAGTGTCGGATAAGTCAAAAGTCCCGCGCCCACGGATTCCTTTCCCTGGCTCTTTGCCTTGAACTGTGTCATTCTGAAAAGTTCTCCGGTATTAGCGCAACAGGTTAAAATCCAGCCGAGCTCTGCATGCCCGGTTACCTGCGACTGTACGAAAATAATGGACTTTTTCGGGTCAAGACCAACTGCCAGATAAAGTGCTGCTACATCTAAAATGTGTGTCTTTAATTCCTTCGGGTTTTGCGGAACTGTGATTGCGTGCTCGTCTACAATACAGTAGATACATTCATTATCTTCCTGCAGTTCGACGAATTGCTTCAGTGCTCCCAAATAATTGCCTAAATGTATATTTCCCGTCGGCTGTACACCGGAAAAGACTCTTTTCATTTTTTCAACTCCTTTTTAAAACTTTCAATGATTGCTTTTTCGGCACGGGAAACGGTCATCTGCGACACACCCAGCTTAGAGGCAATCTCACTTTGCGATTTATTTAAAATAAACCGCTGCTTAAATATGTATTTATAGGTATCGCTGAAACTTCTCAGCACATTATTTATAATTTCGCCAAGTTCAACTCGTTCGTATCCGCTGTCTTCGAAGCCAATATATTTTTCAAGCGCCGTGGCCTCCGCTTCCTCTTCTGAGCCTGATCCTGCACTATCGAGTGAATAAGTCCCGTATGCTTTTGCACTTTCCAGCGCCTGAATAATCTGCTCATGTGTAAAACCTGTCGCTTTGGAAATCTCCTCTACTGTCGGAATCCGTCCTAAATCGCCTGTGAGTCTTTCTTTGACCTCCTGCACTTTTCCGGAAATTTCCTTCATTCGCCGCGGAACCTTCAGGCTCCATTCCTTGTCACGGAAATATTTTTTTATTTCCCCCAGAATAGTCGGCGTCGCAAAGCTCTTAAACTCATAGCCTTTCGACGGGTCGAATCTTTCGACAGCAGAAACAAGAGCCATAGCTCCTACCTGATATAAATCATCGTAGTCTACGCCCTTTCCCAGATATTTTCTTATTAAAATGTCTACGATGTACAGATTTTCCTCGACAATTTTATTTCTGAGTTCAATCGACGGATTCTGCGCGTATTCTTTTAATAATTCCGAAGTCGTCTGCTGCATTATTTCCTCTTTACCATCTTGATAGTTTTTCTGCCGCTTGGGTTATCCACAAGCTCAACATCGCTCATCAGCGTTCTCATAAGAAATACGCCGATATCGCCTTCGTTCGGGCAATCCATGCACTTCATGGAAAGCTCTTTGGTCTCGGAAGCCAATCCCGTGTCTGTCACATAGATTTCCAAAAAATTGGTTTCACTGACACATTCCAAACTGTACTCTGTTGCCATTCTTTCTTTTCCGTGGCATGAAATATTCTTACATGCCTGCCCTACAGCCGTTTTAATGTCCTCGATTTCTTCGACATTAAATCCTGCCATATCGGCAATAGAGCCGATTGCCAGTCTAACCATTGTAAGGTACTCCGGTTTTCCGGGAATGGTAAACGTTATTCTGTCTGCCATTTTTCCGAAACCTCCTTCCTTTCATTATTTATTTAAAACTGCATTTGTTCCTGTTCATTTTTCACAGGTGTCTTCTCGGCCGTTTCTTCTTTTTCTTCCAATTCTTCGTCGCGAATTACTTTCGCGAGTGCGATGATATTAGCGTCTTCTCCGACATTCATAATCTTCACGCCCTGCGTTGCTCTTCCGAGTTTGGAAATTTCCTTTGCTGCCATGCGGATGATGATGCCGTCCGAATTAATCAGCAAGATGTCATCGTCGTCTTCTACCGCCATAGCGCCTACAAGCTGTCCTGTCTTTTTGAATTTTGCTTTATCGTAAGTCAAAAGGCCTTTGCCGCCGCGAACCTGAATCTTATAATCTTCGACTTTTGTTCTCTTGCCGAATCCCTTCTGCGTTACCACCAAAAGTTCCTGCCCCGGTTCAACGAGTTCCATTGCAACAACTTCATCGTCTTTTTCAAGTTTGATGGCTCTTACTCCGCCTGCGATTCTTCCCATCGGTCTGACATCGTCTTCGGAGAAGCAGATGCATTTGCCGTGCTTCGTCACGATGATAACATTATTCGTGCCGCTGGTCTGCTTGATTCCGATGAGTTCGTCGCCGTCCTTCAGATTCATGGCTATGAGACCGGTCTTTCTGTTCGTATCAAAGTTTGAAAGTGCGGTCTTTTTAATTGTTCCCTGTTTTGTTACCGCAATGAGGAATTTATCTTCTGCAAATTCCTTAATCGGAATAACTGCGGTGATTCTTTCTCTCTGCATTAAATTCAGGAAGTTTACGGCAGGAGTGCCCTTTGCTGTTCTTGTTGCTTCCGGAATTTCATATGCTTTAATCTTATGCGCTTTTCCCGTGTTGGTGAAGAACATGAGATAATCGTGCGTTGAGGTCATAATCAGATTTTTTACGAAATCGTTTTCCCTTGTCGTGATTCCGGTTACGCCCTTTCCGCCTCTTCTCTGTGATTTGTAGGTGTCTACCGGCACTCTCTTGATGTATCCGAGATGTGTAAGCGTAATGCAGACATTTTCTTCTTCGATCAAATCTTCTTCGTCGATTTCCGTTTCGTCTGCTTTAATCTTGGTTCTTCTCTTATCGCCCCATTTGTCTCTGATTTCAAAAAGTTCTGTCTTTACAACTCCCATCAGCATGTGTTCATCTTCCAAAAGCTGCGTGTAGTACGCAATCTTCTTTAAGAGTTCCTGATATTCGTTTTCAATCTTCTCTTTTTCCAGACCCTGCAGTCTGCGCAGCTGCATGTCAAGGATTGCCTGTGCCTGAATTTCGGAAAGTCCGAAGCGCTCCATCAATCTTTCCTTCGCATCGTTGTAGCTGCTTCTGATAATTTTTATAATTTCGTCGATATTGTCAAGCGCGATTCTGTAGCCCTCTAAGATATGTGCTCTTGCTTCCGCTTTTTTCTTATCGTAAATGGTTCTTCTGGTTACGACTTCTTTCTGATGTTTCAGATATTCGTCCAGAATTTCACGAAGCGTCAGGATGCGCGGTCTTCCGTCCACAATTGCAAGCATAATCATTGAAATGCTTTCCTGCATCTGGGTATGCTTGTACAATCTGTTTAAGATAATCTGCGCGTTCGCATCTTTTTTCAGCTCAATAACGATTCGCATACCCTTACGGTTGGATTCGTCTCTGATTTCGGAAATTCCTTCGATTCTCTTTTCTTTTACAAGATCTGCCATCTTTTCGATGAGTCTTGCCTTGTTTACCTGGTAAGGAATTTCGGTTACGATAATCTGCTGTCTTCCTTTGTTTGTTTCTTCAATCTCCGTTACGGCGCGAACAACGACTTTTCCCTGTCCTGTCTTGTATGCCTGTTTAGCGGAGTTTTTGCCCATGATAATTGCGCCTGTCGGGAAATCCGGGCCTTTTACGATTTTGCATAAATCATCAATCGAACACTCCGGCTCGTCAATAATTTTAACCGCTGCGTCGATGGTTTCAGCGAGGTTATGCGGCGGAATCGAGGTCGCCATTCCGACTGCGATACCGTTGGAGCCGTTTACGAGCAGATTCGGAAATCTGGACGGCAAAACGACCGGTTCTTTTTCTTCTCCGTCAAAGTTCGGGATGAAGTCAACCGTTTCTTTGTCAATATCTCTGAGCATCTGCAGTGCAAGCGGCGTCATTCTCGCTTCTGTATAACGCATTGCCGCAGCGCCGTCGCCGTCGACCGAACCGAAGTTTCCGTGTCCGTCAACAAGCTGGTGTCTGATATTCCAAGGCTGAGCAAGCCTTACCATTGCGTCGTAAATAGAGGAGTCACCATGCGGGTGATATTTACCCATTACTTCACCGACGATACGCGCGGATTTTTTATGTGGTTTATCCGGCGTAACGCCAAGCTCGCTCATTCCGTATAAAATTCTTCTGTGTACCGGCTTCAATCCGTCTCTTACATCCGGAAGGGCACGGCTTACGATTACGCTCATCGCATAGTCGATATAGGATTGCTTCATTTCGTCATGAATTTCATGCTGAAGCATTTTTTGATCTTCCAATAAAGTCGTCATTTATTTTCCCCTTCCTTATGCGTCGATTGTCGCATACTGCGCATTATCTTCGATGAATTTCTTTCTAGGCGGAACTTTGTCGCCCATAAGAGTTGTGAATATTTCATCTGCCGCAGCACTGTCTTCGAGTGTTATCTGTACCAAAGTTCTGTGGTTGAAGTCCATCGTTGTTTCCCATAACTGTTCCGCGTCCATTTCACCAAGACCTTTGTATCTCTGTATGTCTGCCTTGCCCGGCTTGTCCGCGATTTCTGCCATGAGCTTTGCCTGTTCTTCTTCACTGTATGTGTAGTGAACCTCTTTACCCTTCTTTACCTGATAAAGCGGTGGCTGGGCAGCATAAACATAACCTTCTTCAATCAAAGGTTTCATGTATCTGTAGAAGAATGTCAAAAGCAGCGTTCTGATGTGCGCGCCGTCGACATCGGCATCGGTCATGATGATAATTTTATGATATCTCAGCTTTTCGAGATTGAAATCTTCACCGATTCCGCAGCCGAACGCGGTAATCATGTTCTTGATTTCTTCCGAACTTAAAATTCTGTCAAGTCTTGCTTTTTCAACATTTAAAATCTTGCCTCGAAGCGGCAGGATTGCCTGACGCTTTCTGTCTCTTCCGTCTTTAGCAGAGCCGCCTGCGGAATCACCTTCGACAAGGAAAATTTCCGAAAGAGCCGGGTCTTTTTCTGAGCAGTCTGCGAGCTTGCCCGGAAGGGAAAAGCTTTCGAGAGCTCCTTTTCTTCTTGTTAAATCTCTTGCTTTTCTTGCAGCTTCCCTTGCTCTTGCTGCTTTAATACATTTTTCGATAATGATTTTTGCCTGAGCAGGGTTTTCTTCGAGGAAAGCCGTAAGGTTTTCGTTCGTTGAAGTTTCAACAAATCCACGGATTTCGGAGTTTCCGAGTTTTGCCTTTGTCTGACCTTCAAACTGCGGTTCGGAAAGCTTAACCGATACGATTGCAGTCAAACCTTCACGAACATCTTCCCCGCTGAGGGAATCGTTATCTTTTAACACTTTTGATTTCTTTCCGTAATCATTAAAAACCCTTGTAAGAGCACTCTTAAATCCGACGATATGCGTACCGCCGTCGGTCGTGTTAATATTATTTGCGTAGCCTAAAATCAGCTC
>CABQMM010000037.1 GCA_902465215.1 uncultured Bacillota bacterium | reverse complement strand
GATCATCTGAATTTGGCTGTCATCAACATTGCTGCCGCTGTAGCCTGCGCCGATAACGGCAAAACAGCCGACTGCGAGAACAAAACTCGGGATTGTGCTCCACAACATGTGTCTCACATGCGTAAAAAGATTTGTGCCTGTAATTCCGGCAGCCAGATTCGTGCTGTCCGAAAGCGGTGATAGTTTATCGCCGAACTGTGCGCCTGTAATGATTGCACCCGCGGCAATCGGAAAAGGTATTCCAAGTCCTGCTGCAACACCCATCGCCGACACGCCGATTGTACCGGCGGTAGTCCACGCTGAGCCTGTTGAAATTGAAATAATTGCGCATAGAATCGGCAAAGCCGCCAAAAAGATGCCGGGCGTGAATAATTTCAAACCGTAGTAAATAAGTCCGGGAACAACGCCTCCCGACATCCAAACCCCCATGAGACAGCCTACAAGCATGATGATAAAATTCGCCTGCATTGCCGCCGCATTGCTTTCAATCATTGCATTTTCAATGTCGCTCCACGAATAGCCGAGAACGAAAATTCCGATGAAAGCAGTAATTCCGATGCAGATAATCAGCGGAATCTGAGGGTCGGCACCCAAGATAATTACGCTTGGGAGCATAATCAATATTAAGCTTACAAAGGGAACAAGGGAAAGCCACAACGGGGGCTTCCGCTTTACTTTTGAATGCAAGGTAATCTCCTTCCCTAGTCAGTGACTGCTCATTTATAAAGCAAAAAGCGTGCCACCGACTATTGTGATGATTCTATGTTGAATTCTTGTTGAAATTTCAAAGGGTGCGATAATGATGAGAACACTAGGCAGGGCGCCGGGTGAAGTTTTTTTCATAGGTCAGTGAAAAAAACTTCACTATCGAAAATGAAAAAAACTTCACAAACTATCAGCGCTGAATCTTATACTCTGCAATCTTATTCCAAAGCTGCCGTTTCGTGATATCCAGAAGTTTCGCGGCGGCGGCAACATTGCCGCCCGTTACCGCCAGTGCATTTTCGATGTGTTCCTTCTCGAAAATGCCTCTGGCGGTACGCAGGGGCAGCACTTCGCGCTGCCCCTGCGCCGTGCCGGCGTCCGCCGGCACGGACGGGCTTTTTGCAAAGCCGCGGCTGCGAAGGATGCCGTCGTCGCTCAAGGCAACCATGCGTTCAAGCAGGTTTTTCAGCTCACGGATATTTCCGGGATAATCATATTGATACAAGAAATCCAAAGTCAGAGGCTCAATATCGAGAATTTTCTTTTTCTGCTCTTTTTCGATTTTGCGGATGAAAAAATCAATCATATCCGGCAGGTCTTCCTTACGCCTGCGAAGAGGCGGAACGGTGACCGTCATGGTGTTGATGCGGTATAAAAGGTCTTCGCGGAACAGTCCGCGCGTGATTTCCTCCTCAAGGTCTTTGTTGGTCGCGGAAATCAGTCGAATGTCAAGAGCAATCGGCTTGTTGCTGCCGACCCTTTCAATCGTTCGGTTTTCAAGGACACGAAGAAGTTTTCCCTGCAAGCTCAGCGGAATGTCTCCGATTTCATCGAGGAAAAGCGTGCCGTGGTCGGCAGCTTCAAACCTGCCAATCCGCTTTTCGTTTGCGCCTGTAAAAGCACCTTTTTCGTGCCCGAAAAGCTCGGATTCCAAAGTACCTTCACCGAAAACCTGACAGTTTACCGGGATAAAATGCCGAGCCTTTCGGGAACTCAGATCATGGATATACTTTGCGGCAACTTCTTTGCCGACGCCGGATTCGCCCAGAAGCAGAACGTTGATGTCGGAGTCCGCAATCTGGCGGCAGGTTTCGAGAAGATCCCGATAAGCAGGACTTTTGCTCTTTAAGAAAATGTCGCAGTCCGGGCTGTTTTGCTCGGTCAGGATTTTGTTCTCTTTTTCAAGCATTTTTATTTTCGCGAGCCTGTCCACATCCGCCAAAAGAGCCTCCGGCTCACTGTTTTTGATGGAGTAGCCGCAAGCCCCGTATTTCATCGCCTCGACTGCGCTTTCGATGGAGCCGAAGGCGGTGATTATCATAATGTCAATGTCCTCGTACTCGGACTTCACCGCTTTTACAAGCTCAAGCCCGTCCATATCGGGCATTTTCAAATCCGTCATAATCAGATTGATTTCGTTGCTTTCGAGGAGATTGAGAGCATCACGCGCGCCCGAAGCCGTGACCACATCATAACCGTTTCGCTTGAGCAAATATGAAAAGACTCTCTGATATTCAATTTCGTCATCAACAACCAAAATTTTGTAATTCTTCTTTTCCATTTCATTTCTCCTCATTTTTTTCATCCGGAAGCAGGACGGTGAATGTCGTGCCTTCGGAAGGCGTGCTTTTTACCGAAATTTGTCCGCCGGCCTTTTCTACTTCCGTGCTGACGATGTAAAGTCCAAGCCCCGTGCCGGTATCTTTTGTTGTGAAGAATGGATCGAAAACCCTTTCCAGATAGTTTTCATCCATACCCGGACCGTTGTCCGAAAATATCATTTGTATCAAATTATTCTCCTCAAGGCGGGTTACGCTGATTTCAATTTTTCCGCTCTTTTGTCCGCTTTCCGCTATCGCCTCTGCTGCATTGTTGATGAGATTAAAGGCGAGGATTTTAACGGTCTCTTCTCTGGTGCGGATGGAAAAATCCTGTGGGCAGGACAGTGCAATTTCAATTTTTCCGGCATCGAGCTTTTTTCGTTCAAGGCTTAAAATGCTCTGCAGGAGCTTTTCAAGATTGAAGGAGGCGGAGGTATCGTTACTCAGCCGCGAGAAGCGGAGAAGATTCTCAATGAGCGAATCAATTCGTCCGACGGAATCCTTGATAACATCCAGCGAATGCTGCGCCATGTCGTCTGCGGCGTAATCCTGCAAAATATAGGAATAATTTTTTATCAGACCGAGCGGATTTCGGATTTCGTGCGCCAGTCCGGCAGAAAGCTGACCGACCGCAGCCATTTTGTTTTCCTGACGGAGCTTCCTCTCGGCAAGATTGCTTTCGGTACAGTCCTCAATCCGAATCAGCCGTGTTCCTTTTTCAGGGTTCAGCACACGGACGGAAATCGCATACTCCCGATGCCTGTAGGCGTAGTAAGGCGCATTCGGGTCGGCAGAATAGAGCCGGTATAAATCACCCAAAATCTCGACAGAGCCGATGCCGCAGCCTAAGAAGGAAGCCCGTTCGTCGCCGAGGAGCCGTTTTCCGAAGGCGTTGCACTGCGTAATAATGTCATCGCCGCTGATTACCGCGATTAAAGCGTCTATGTTGTCGATGATCGTCTGCAGATTCTTCTTTTCAATGCGGAGTTCCAACGTTTTTTTCTCGATTCTGCGGTTGAGAACCGATTCCCAGAACATCAGAAGCTCGACAATCGCTACGCAGACGATGATAATCCACTCGGCCCACCTTACGCTGGCGGAGTTTGTAACCATGCTGGCAGAAGAGCCGAGCCAAAGTTTTTGCGAACTGTCAAAGGCACCGTCTTTTTTGAGCTGGAGCAAAGTTTTGTTCAGGATATTGTAAAGCTTCGTATTGTATACGCTTACCGCAAGGGCAACATCTTCGCTGCAAATCTTATCGCCAATGTGACGCAGGGAATTTTCCATGCCGAGCTGCTGTGCATAATAATTAATTGTAAGCTCTGTCCCGGCAACTGCGTCAACTTTGCCTTCCGCAAGCATGGTAAGCCCGGTTTTCATACTTGGCACATAGACGAAATTCGTCGTTTGCCCCTTCGGCATCGAGCCTGTCAGCGCTTTTTCCAAAAACTCATCCTTGAGCACGGCAATTTTTTTCGTATTTAAGTCCCTGATATAATTAATTTTTTTGTTTTCATACAATGTCACGAGAATGTTATCGAGCTTATAAACCGGCTGTGTCGAGACATAACTGCTGCTGCCTTTTGCAGCGGAAAAAAGCTCCGTAATATCGATTTGCTCTTCGCGCAGAGCCTGCGGCTCATCGCCTGCCTCGACCACTTTTTCATAAATCGGTATATTGAGCTCTTGCGATATAATATCAATGTAGTCGATGGTAAGTCCTTCGTTGTCACCTGTTTGTTCGTTCTTAGAAGTAAAAGGCGCGTTTTCAGCAACAATGCCGTAAGTCAGTGATTTCTTTTCCTTGAGAAACTGCTGCTCTTCACGGGTGAGCGGCTGCGAGTAAGCCAGATATTCGTTAAAAGAAATGCTGTACTTCATTTGAATGATAAGACTGGCACTGACCAAAATCAGCACGACAGCAAACAAAAGCTTGGCAAAACCCTTCAGCATGACAGCATTTTCCTCCTTATCCTTCTTATACTTCGTCAATAGGTTATTATATCGTTTTCGACGCAAAAAGACAAGAGAAGGCGGCAAGAGAGCTTGACTTTTAAAACAAAATACGATATGATTATTCATACAAATCATACTCAAACGGATATTAAACGAATATTAAAGGACGGAGGAAACAAATTTATTATGAAAACACATGACAATAAATACGCATGGATGGTAAAAATCGGAGAAAAGGGACAGTTTGTGATTCCGAAAGAAGCCAGGGAGCTGTTTGAACTCGCGCCGGGAGACGAAATCATCGTACTCGGCGATCCGGAAAGGGGAATTGCAATTCTTCCGAAGCGGATGCAGGGCGAATTGATTTCCCGTATTTTTTCCGAAATGAACGAAAAGGAAGAAGGAAAAGAAAATGAGTAAAATTGTATTTTTCTGCATTCCGGCGCAGGGACACACGAACCCGACGCTTGGCGTGGTCAGAGAGCTGGTATCCAGAGGGCACGAGGTCTATTACTATTCCTATAATATGCTCCGCGAGAGAATTGAAGAGGCAGGTGCAAAGTTCGTCTCCTGCGACGAATATGACATGGAGCAGAAGCTCAGCCCCGCAGATGGGGCAAGAATCGGAAAAGATATGGCATTTTCGATTAAAATTCTGGTGGATACGACCTTAGCGCTTGATGAAAAAATCAAAGCAGACATGGAAACGCTGAAACCGGACTGCATTGTTGCGGATTCCATGGCGGTATGGGGCAAAGCTGCGGCGCTCAAATATGGAATTCCGTTCGTTTCATCCACGACGACATTTGCCTTTAACAAAGAATCTGCGAAAATTATGAAGCATGGCGGCACAGGATTTTTTGAGCTCCTTCGCGCGCTTCCGAAGATGAGGCGTGATGTGAAGCGTCTGCAGGAAAAAGGCTACCCAATCAAGAGCTTTCTTGACATCATAGCGAATAATGAGAATACCGAGACAATTGTTTATACATCCCCCGAATTTCAGCCTTGCGCGGAAACCTTTTCAGATAAATACAGCTTCGTGGGTCCGTCAATCAGGCCATGCACACAGGAAATTGAAAAAACGAAAGAAAATCTCATATATATTTCAATGGGGACGGTCAACAACGACATGATGCCGCTGTACGAGAGATTTATCGAGGCATTTGCAGACACACCGTATCAGATGATTCTTTCTGCAGGCGATGTGGTGAGGCTTTCGGACTTCGGACAGCTTCCGGCGAACATCTCCGTCTACCGCAGGGTCGACCAGATTGCGGTTCTCCGCAAAGCCGACATATTCTTTTCGCACTGCGGAATGAACAGCGTAAGTGAAAGCTTGTACTTCGGCGTGCCGATTGCCATGCTTCCGCAGACTTCAGAGCAGCTTGGCGTGGCGAGAAGAACGGCCGAGCTCGGCGCAGGAATTTTGCTCGAAAACACTGAGGTGCAGACGATAAGGCATGCCGCCGAAAAGCTAATGGCTGAGCCGTCATACAAGAAAAATGCAGAGATGATTTCAGAAGGTTTTCATAGATGCGGAGGTGCTTCTGCTGCGGCCGACAAGATTCTGCAGGTTTGCGGAAAGGGTGAAAAAATACAGAAAAACAAATGATAGGAGTGGATTTGAGATGAAAGTAGTCATTGTAAATGGTCAGAATCATAAGGGAAGCACTCGCATGATTGCAAGAGAGCTTGCGGAGAAGATTGCAGCGCAGGAGGAAATCACGGAGTTTTTTCTGCCAAGGGATTTTGACAAGCCGTGTATCGGGTGCTGGACCTGTTTTCGGAGCGATCTGACGCATTGCCCGCATTATGCACAGTTAGAACCGCTGGCGACGGCGATGGATGAAGCGGATGTTATTTTGCTGACAAGTCCGGTCTATGTCTATCACGCAACCGGGCAGATGATGGCGTTCCTCGACCATTTTGGCACGCAGTGGATCGTTCACAGGCCGAAGGAAATTATGTTTAAGAAGCAGGCAGTCAGCATTTGCACCGCTGCCGGAGGCGGAATGAAAAGTACTTGCAAAGACATGGCAGACAGCCTAAACTTCTGGGGAATTCCAAAGGTGTACAAACTGGGATTGGGAGTTCGCGCTTCTGCGCCGGACGGGATTCCGGACAGTGTGATGAAAAAGATTCACCGCAAAACCGATGCCCTCGCAAAAAAGATAAAAGCAAATCAGAATCCGAAATCGCCGAGTTTCTTCGGCAGAAGGTGGTTCAGTCTGATTCGCTGCGGACACAAGCATATGCCGCCCGTTGAACCGGATTATTCCTATTGGGAAGAACGCGGCTGGCATGGAAAGAACAGGCCATGGAAATGAAGAAAATCGACAAGACATTTACGGAAGCGGTCACAAGCTGGTTTCGTGAAAATAAACGTCAACTCCCGTGGAGGGAGGACAGACAGCCGTATCATATCTGGGTTTCAGAGATTATGCTCCAGCAGACGCGAGTGGAAGCCGTGCGGGAATATTACCGCAGATGGATGGAGGCGCTGCCGAACGTGCAGGATTTGGCAGAAACGGACGAAGAAAGTCTTTTAAAGCTCTGGCAGGGCCTTGGCTACTATAACCGCGTGCGGAATATGCAAAAAGCAGCGAAACAAATCCTAAAGGCACATAACGGCGAGTTCCCAGGAAACTATGCGGATATTTTGACCTTACCCGGAATCGGGGAATATACAGCGGGCGCGATTGCCTCAAACTGCTTCGATGAGCCGACTCCCGCGGTGGATGGAAATGTGCTGCGAGTGATGAGCCGCCTGACAGAAGATGAGTCTGACATTACGAAGCAAAGCACCAAGAAAAAATACGCAGAAATGCTGCGCGGGATTTACCCTGACCAAAACTGCGGCGACTTCACGCAGGGCCTGATGGAAATCGGCGCAATTGTCTGTGTGCCGAACGGAGTACCGAAATGCGATGTCTGCCCGGTGAGGGCTTACTGCGGTGCCTGCGAGCACGGTACGATGCGTAGTTATCCAGTCAAAGCAAAGAAAAAAGAAAGAAAAATCATGGAAATGACCGTTTTCCTTTTGGAATGTGAGGGCTGCAGGGCGGTGCAGAAGCGAAAAGAGAAAGGCGTTCTGCACGGGCTTTACCAGTATCCGAATGTGGCAGAAAAACTTGCGCCGGATGAGGCTCTCGCGCTGGCCGCAGAGTGGGGGTGCAGCCCGGCGGGACTGAGCCGAAGCAGTGAGTACAAGCACATCTTTTCTCATGTGGAGTGGCACATGACCGGATACTATATTCCATGCGGCAGGCAGGGAAAAGGCACGGACGGTGACTTCATTTGGGCGGATGAAAGCAAGATGGAAAAGGAAATTCCGCTGCCGTCGGCATTCCTGTATTTTTGATGGAAGGAAGGATTTGCATTTATGAAGAAATACATGCCGTCACTTTTGATGCTCGTGATTTTTGAGGCGATTGCGATTAGTCTTTGGCTGACTAAAGATAATATCTTTTATCTGTTTAACTTCAGCTACATAGGTGCGTCGATTGCGCTGGGTACTGCGCTCATTTCAGGAAAAAAGACCTATGCGCGTCATGCGGTGCAGTTTTTTGTGGGAAGTTACATGCTCGTGTATCTGGGGATTATCTGCGGTGAAAACATGCAGATTGAAGGATTCTGGTACTATCTTTTCCTCGGTGTGTTCGAAGCAGCGACGATTCATTACGCGGTTGCCAAGATTTTCGGGCCGCTTGTGTTCGGACGCGGCTGGTGCGGATACGCTTGCTGGACGGCAATGGTGCTTGACCTGCTGCCGTTTAAGCAGCCGGAAGGAGAGCGAAAGCAAAGACTCGGCATCTTTCGTTATTTGCTCTTCGCGTTATCGCTTGTCTTTGCAGCATCACTTTTCTTGTTTGGCACTGAGAATAAAGGGCGGATTATGTGGTATGCTTTTTTGATAGGAAATGCCGCCTATTATGCGGCGGGAATTGCGCTCGCCTTTGCATTTAAGGATAACAGAGCGTTTTGCAAATACCTCTGCCCGATTACTGTTTTTTTGAAGCTGGCAAGCAGCCTTTCGCTGATGCGCATCGAGGCAGATGCAGAAAAATGTGTTTCTTGCGGAAAGTGCCGCAGGGTGTGCCCGATGAATGTGGAGCCGGATGTTCCATTTAAGAATAGACGGAATCGCACGGAGTGCATCCTTTGCCTTGCGTGCGTGCAGAACTGTCCGACCAAGGCACTGGAGCTGAGGATGAAACGAAAATCGCACCTGCAATAAACTGCAAGTGCGAAGTTTGCTATCATATTATGGG
>CABQMM010000036.1 GCA_902465215.1 uncultured Bacillota bacterium | reverse complement strand
ATTGATTTCATCTATGACAATGCGAAGATTAAATAGTTTGAAGATATTATCCAAGAAAGGGGTAGGAAGATGGCTTTAGTACCATATGTAATTGAACAAACCGGCAGAGGGGAAAGGTCTTATGACATTTATTCGAGACTTTTGAAAGACCGGATTATTTTCATAGGGGAACAGATAGACGAGCATATCGCAAGTCTGGTCGTTGCACAGCTATTGTTTTTGGAAGCTGAAGATCCGGAAAAGGATATTTGCATTTATATCAACAGCCCCGGCGGTTCTGTTACCGCCGGCATGGCTATCTATGATACGATGCAGTATATTAAACCGGATATTTCAACGATTTGCGTAGGAATGGCGGCAAGCATGGGAGCATTCCTTCTTTCGTCGGGAACGAAGGGAAAACGCTATGCACTCCCGAATGCAGAGATTATGATTCACCAGCCGCTAGGCGGAGTGAACGGTCAGGCGGAGGATATTAAAATTCATGCTGAATGGATTTTGAAAACCCGCGAAAAACTGAACCGCATTTTGGCGCAGAATACGGGACAGCCGCTTGAAAAGATTGAGCGCGATACAGACAGAGACAATTTTATGGGAGCTGATGAAGCTTGTCAGTACGGTTTGATTGACAAGGTTATCACTTCCAGATAATAGGGGGATAGGAATGAGCAAATATGATGAAGGAAAGCAACTGAAATGCTCCTTTTGCGGCAAACCACAGAGCCAGGTAAATCGTCTGGTTGCAGGACCGGGCGTATATATTTGCGATGACTGTGTGCACATTTGCCTCGACATACTCAAAAAGAATTATGATGAGCCGATGGGAGCGGCTGCAAAGCCGGAATACAAGCTCCCGAAACCGCAGGAAATCACAAAAATTCTTTCGGAATATGTAATCGAGCAGGATGAGGCAAAAAAGGCTTTGGCAGTTGCGGTATATAATCATTATAAGAGAATTATGAATCCGAAGGTCGATGATGACGGCGTAGAGATTCAGAAGAGTAATATTATTATGATTGGGCCGACCGGTTCTGGTAAGACTTTGATTGCACAGACTTTGGCGAAGATTCTGGATGTGCCTTTCGCTATTGCGGATGCAACAGCACTGACAGAAGCCGGTTATGTCGGCGAGGACGTTGAAAATATTCTGCTGAAGCTGCTTCAGGCAGCGGATTGGAATATGGAAAAGGCGCAAAAGGGAATTATCTATGTTGACGAAATCGACAAAATTTCCAGACGTTCGGACAATCCGTCGATTACAAGGGACGTCAGCGGTGAAGGCGTGCAGCAGGCTTTGCTGAAAATCTTAGAAGGTACGGTAGCCAATGTACCGCCGCAGGGCGGACGCAAACACCCGCATCAGGAGTTTTTACAGTTTGACACGACGAATGTTCTGTTTATCTGCGGGGGCGCCTTTGATGGTCTGGAGAAGATTATTCAGAGAAGAATGGGCGACAAGGTCATCGGATTTAATTCCGAAATTCAGCCGACCAAGCAGGAAGAAACGAAAATTTTGAATCAGGTAAGAACCGAGGACCTTTTGAAGTTCGGACTGATTCCGGAATTCATCGGAAGACTTCCGGTTATGGTTACGCTCGACGAGCTTTCGGAGGATGCGCTGGTCCGCATTATTACGGAGCCGAAGAACGCACTTTTGAAGCAGTATCAAAAATTGTTTAAAATCGACGGCGTAGAGCTGAAAATCGAACCTGAGGCGGTCAGAGCCGTAGCGCAGAAAACGCTGGAAAGAAAAACGGGAGCCAGAGGACTCCGCAGCATTTTAGAGGGGATTATGACGGACATTATGTACGAGATCCCATCGCGCGATGATGTGAAAAAATGCATTATCACGAAGGAAACGATAACCGAAGGCGCACAGCCGACTTTGGTTTTAGGCTCGAAAGGTGAAGCCGCTTCGTAAAATACAAGAAACATATAGGCGGCTCCGGTCGCCTGTTTTCTATGGAGGAGAGTTATGACAGAAAGAATTACAATGCCATGCGTTCCGCTTCGAGGACTTTCGGTCTTCCCGAGAACGATTCTTCATTTCGACATAGGAAGAGAAAAGTCTATTAAAGCATTGGAAACCGCAATGGCGACCGATAAACTTTTATTTTTGACATCACAGAAGGACGATAATATTTTGCTTCCGACACCGGAAGACTATTATCATGTCGGTACAGTTGTCAAAGTTAAGCAAATGCTGAAAATTCAGGGGGATGCGGTGCGCGTACTCGTGGAAGGTCAGTATCGCGCAAAGCTTGAAGAAATTGCAAGCGAGGAACCGTTTATTTCCTGCGTAATCAGTGAAGCAGAGATTGTTCAGGCAGAACCGCAGGAACCGGAAGTGCAGGCAATGATGCGCTCCGTTTTGGACGCATTTGACGAATACATTGCACTTCAGCCGAATATTAAGGATGAAGTGTACGACTTAATCAGTTCCATTGAAGAACCGGACATTTTTGCAGATACGATTGCGATGCAGATGGATATAAAAATCGCTGCGAAGCAGGAAGTTCTGCAGGCTCTGGACGTCAAAGAACGATTGCAGATTGTCAACCGCATTATTCTTGAAGAAAATCAGATTTTGAATCTGGAGCGGGACATCAGCGAAAAGGTACAGGAAAGCGTAAAGCAGAATCAGAAGGAATACATTCTGCGCGAGCAGATGAAGGTTATTCAGGATGAACTGGGATACGGCGAAGAAGCGGCGAGCGAAGCAGCAAGATGGCTGGAAGAGCTTGAGGCTTTGGAGCTTGACGAAAAAATTACAGATAAAGTTAAGAAAGAAATCGGAAAGTTTACGAAGATGGCTCCGACTTCCGCAGACAGCGCGGTCATCCGTAACTATGTGGAAACAATTCTCGGACTTCCTTGGAAAAAATCCGCAAAGACCAATTCCGACCTCAAGCGCGCAGAAAAAATTTTAAATGAAGACCATTACGGGCTTGAAAAGGTAAAGGAAAGAATCCTCGAATATCTGGCGGTCGTTCATCTGAATAAGGCGATTAAAGGACCGATTATTTGTCTGGTAGGACCTCCGGGAGTCGGAAAGACTTCTATTGCACGTTCTATCGCAAGGGCAACAGGAAGAGACTTTGTCAGAATGTCTCTGGGCGGTGTGAGAGATGAGGCAGAGATCAGAGGCCACAGAAGAACTTACATAGGCGCAATTCCGGGCAGAATTATCACTTCAATTAAGGATGCGGGAACGAACAATCCGGTATTCCTTTTCGATGAAGTAGATAAAATCGGAGCTGATTTTAAGGGCGATCCGGCATCGGCGCTTTTAGAGGTTTTAGACCCGGAACAGAATAAGGAATTTACCGATCACTTCCTCGACCTGCCGTTCGACTTGTCGAAGGTGATGTTCATTACGACGGCAAACAGCGTGGAAACGATTCCTCGTCCGCTTCTGGACAGAATGGAACTCATTGAAGTCTCCGGCTACACGGAAGAGGAAAAGGTCAAAATCGCGCAGCAGTACTTGATTCCAAAACAACTGAAGGCGCACGGACTGAAACCGAAGAACTTCTCAATCAGCGAGAAAACTTTGCGTGATTTAATCAGTTACTATACCAGAGAATCCGGCGTAAGAAATCTTGAGAGAGAAATCGGCAGCCTTTGCAGAAAGGTAGCCCGCAAAATCGTGAGCAAGAAGGGAACGTCCTTTAAAATCACACCGGCGGGTCTGGAAAAATACCTGGGTAAAAAACGCTATCGCTATGATGTGGTTGAAGGTCAGAGCGAGGTCGGCGTAGCAACCGGAATGGCTTGGACACAGGTTGGCGGCGATACGCTGTTCATAGAGACCGCTCTGGTACCGGGAAAAGGCAAGATTCAGCTCACCGGACAGCTCGGCGATGTTATGCAGGAATCCGCGCAGGCGGCAATCACCTATATCCGCTCGATTGCTTCCGAATATGGAATTGAGGACTTCCATGAAAAGTATGACCTGCATGTGCATGTTCCGGAGGGCGCAGTTCCGAAGGACGGACCGTCGGCAGGCGTTACGATGTTTACATCCGTAATGTCGGCGCTTACGGGAAATCCTGTGAAAAAGGATGTTTCCATGACCGGAGAAATTACGCTACGGGGAAAAATTCTTCCGGTAGGCGGCATTAAGGAAAAAGTTTTGGCGGCGCACAGAGCGGGAATTAAAACGATTCTGCTTCCGGCGGAAAACGAGGCAGACATCGAGGAAATTCCGCAGAGCGTGAGAAAAGAGCTTCATTTCGTGCTTCTCAAAAATGCGAAGGAAGCATTGAAATATGCTATGGAAAAATGTTAGGAAATGTAGTATGATTATAAAAAAGGCAGAATTGGAAACCGTGGCTGTGAAAAAGAGCCAGTATCCTGAAGATAATGTGCCGGAAATCGCTTTTGCGGGGCGTTCGAATGTTGGAAAGTCATCACTTTTGAACCTTTTGACGAATCGAAAAAGTCTGGCGCGCGTATCGGGAGCGCCGGGAAAAACCCGGACGATAAACTTTTATCGGATTAACGATGCATTCCGGATTGTGGACCTTCCGGGCTACGGCTATGCCAAGATTTCAAAGAGCATATCGGAAAACTGGGGCGATATGATGGAGGAGTATTTCCAGAACCGGCAGGGGCTGAAAAAGGTCGTGCAGCTTGTGGATATCCGCCATGCGCCTTCCGCGCAGGATGTTCAGATGTATGAATATCTGCGGCATTACGGGCTTGACGGGCTGGTAGTGGCGACCAAGGCGGACAAGGTTTCCCGGAATGAGATGCAGAAATGCATGAAGACCATCCGGCAGACGCTGAAGCTGGGGCCGGAGGATTTGGTTATTCCTGTGAGTGCCCTGAAGAGGCAGGGACACGACAATCTCTTAGACGAGATTGAGAAACTTTTGGAGGGATAAATGCAGTTCTTTAGTTGGACCTTTATCAGAAACAGGCTGAAAGCCATCGTGAGCATGATGCACGATAAGACGGTGCCGCGCCGAAAAAAGGCGCTGGTCATTTTCGGGTTGATTTACTTGATTCTGCCTGTGGATTTAATCCCGCCGGTGCTGTTTCCGTTTGGATTCCTCGATGATTTAGTCCTTTGGATATGGATTATCTGGCATTTGAAGGATACCTTGGATCAGTACTGGATTGGAGAGAAAACCGTTGACTATTCCAAAGATTTTAAGCACAAGAATATTATAGAAGGCGTAGATTTTACCGTAGACCATGACGGAAAGGATGAAAAAGATGGAGAATAACACAGTAGGAAAAGTTTTGTTTACCCGTGAACAGATTGAGGAAAGAGCGAAAGAACTCGGAAAACAGATTTGCGAAGACTATGCGGGGGAGGAACTTTATTTAGTCGGGACGCTGAAGGGCGCAGTTATGTGGATGGGAGATTTGATGAAAAACATCAGCAATGATGCGGAAATCGACTTCGTCGTGGCTTCCAGCTACGGCTCAGGAACGACGACCTCCGGAGTTGTTAAGATTAAAAAGGATCTCGACGGTGATATTTACGGCAAGAATGTCATCATCATTGAGGACATCGTGGATACCGGAACGACCCTGAAGCATCTGAAGGCGCATCTGGCAGACAGAAATCCAAAGAGCATTAAAATCTGCACGCTGCTTGACAAACCATCCAGAAGACTGGTGGAACTGGAGGCGGACTATGTTGGATTTTCTATCGACAATCTTTTCGTAATCGGCTATGGTCTGGACTACGACCAGAAATACAGAAATCTGCCGTACATCAGTTATCTGGAGGGTTAAACCCTTTTTGAATAAAAAAATTTAATATTTTAAATGTAAAGGAGATACATAAAAATGGCATACGAAGTTAAAATCGGATTATCAAACAAACACCTTCATTTAAGCAAGGAACACATTGACATCTTATTCGGAGAAGGACATGAGCTGACACCTACGAAGCCGCTCGTTCAGCCGGGACAGTTTGCATGTGAAGAGAAGGTTGACATCGTAGGACCAAAGAACACATTAAAGGGTATCCGAGTTTTAGGACCTGCAAGAGCAGAAACTCAGGTTGAGCTTGCTATGACTGACGCAAGAACAATCGGAATCAAAGCACCGGTAAGAGAATCCGGCAAGCTGGAAGGTACTCCGGGATGCAAAATCATCGGACCTTGCGGTGAAATCGAAATCGATCACGGCGTAATCGTTGCTTTAAGACATGTTCACTTAAACGACGAACAGGCTGCTGAAGCAGGCGTGAAAGACGGCGAATTCGTAAGCATCAAGATTGAAGGCGAAAGAGGTCTTATCTTTGAAAACGTTTTGGTAAGAGCAGGCGCTAAGCACGAAAGAGAAGTTCACCTTGACACAGATGAAGGTAACGCAGCAGGATGCGGTCCTGATGCAGTTTGCACAATCATTAAATAGTTTTTTATTTGGGGTAAAGGTCATGCATAAAGTGGCTCTTGCCCCAGATTTTTAAGCGAGGGAGATTTTGATGAAGAAGTTTAATATTGCATGCTCCGTAGTGGCAGTTTTCACAATCGCAATATTTTTAATAACGGCATCCCAAAATTTAGTAGTCAGGTCAGCTGAGGTATATTCTTTTTATTTCAATGACTCCGGGGCGGTTTCAAAATTGTATACAGGACTTTCAACGAATGAGGTTGCGGATGGAATCGCAGGCTTTATGAATTCGTGGCGTCCTTCGGAGTTCCAGATTTATGAGGATACGGGATATGATATGCAGGGGATTTTTACGGAAGAAGAAGGTGCGAATATGATGCAGGTGAAGAAATGGATTGACATCAGCGCAATTCTATGTGCGGTCAGCTTGATTCTGACAATTGCAATTTATTGGCACTTGATAAAGAGTGAGGAGAAAGCGATGCTTCGAAGGAGCTTCCGAATCGCTATGGGGATCTCACTTGTGGCAGCCGCCGGGGAAGTGTTTGCTCTTCTTTCTCATCAGGGAAGAGAATGGATCGCAAACTTTATAAAGCTGATACCGCTGCCGGAAGACTCACCGCTTCTAATTGTGCTGGGACCGGAGTTTTTGTCCATGGCGACGGGATTTTTGGTGCTGATAACCGTAATCGGTTTTATAGTCTGTGCGTATTTGAATTACAGACTGACCAAACCGTCGCGGATTTTTTATTAAGATTGAGGAGTGAAAATTATGATCTATGTTCATTTAGCAACGGGATTTGAAGAAATAGAGGCGCTGACTGTCACAGACATTTTAAGACGTGCAGGCGCAGATGTGAAGACCGTATCGGTTACAGGAGAAAAAACAGTAGAGGGCGCGCACGGAATCGGCATTATGGCGGACATTCTGTTTGAAGAGGCTGATTACAAGCACTGCGAGATGCTGGTGCTTCCGGGAGGAATGCCGGGAACGGTGAATCTGGGCGAGCATCAGGGTTTGTGCAGGGAACTGACCGAAGCGGCAGAAGCAGGAAAATGGGTCTGCGCGATTTGCGCGGCACCGATGGTTTTAGGAAATCTGGGAATTGTCGAGGGAAAACGCGCGACGATTTATCCGGGCATGGAAGGACATTTAATCGGAGCAACGCCGGTCAGCGCTGCGGTAGTTCGCGACGGAAATATTGTAACTTCCATGGGACCGGGAACGGCGATGGAATTCGGCTTTGCGCTGGCAGAATTCCTTTTCGACGAAGAAAAAGCGGATGAACTTCGCGCTGAAATGATTTACGATTAAAGCGGCAGAAACAGCTTGTGGGAATACAAAGAGGATATGAAAAATGAGTTATGTAGTTGACTATCACATACATTCGCACTATTCGGACGGGACCATGAGTCCGGTAGAACTGGTAAAGAAATATAAAGATGATAAATACGATATTATAGCCATCACGGATCACGATGGTATCGACGGATTGAAAGAGGCAGCAATCGCGGGGGAGGCTTTAGAAGTTAAAGTCATTCCGGGAGTGGAGCTTTCCACGGAGCACCGCTTCGTACCTGTAAATGCGGCAGAGGGTGAGAGGCTTACGGTGGAGCTTCATATTTTAGGCTATGATTTTGATGTTGAAAACCCGGCCTTGCTTGAGAAACTTGCGGAGCTGAAGCGCTTCCGCAAGGAGAGAAACACAAAGCTTGTTGAAACTCTTGGAGAAATGGGCTATCCGGTGGATTTGGCTGCGCTGGAAAAACAGAGCAAGGGCGGATATGTCGGAAAGCCGAATATCGCGCGAGAGCTTGTCAAAGGCGGATATATCGAGAAGGTTTCGGATGCATGGGCGCCGGGCAAAATTTTTGAGTCCGACAAGGTGAAAGCAATCCGAAAAGAAAAGCTTTCTTCCGCAGAAGCGATTCGTCTGCTCACGGAAGCAGGCGGCAAGGCAGTGCTTGCGCACCCTGCGAAAATCCGCGGAATGGGAGAGCGAGGAAGCGATGAGTTTTGGAAAAACATGGATATACTAATTCGAGACCTGAAAAAAGCAGGGCTGAAGGGCGTGGAATGTTATCACCCGAATCACAGCGAAGAAGAGGCGTGGAAACTCTTTCAAATTGCTGCCAAGTATCACCTGCATGTTACAGAGGGTTCGGATTTTCACGGAAAGGAGAACGAATAAATGAAAGTTAAATTTTGCGGAGCATCAATAGGAGTTACAGGATCCTGCCATCTGATTTCAACGGACAGCCATAAGGTTTTGCTGGATTGCGGACAGTTTCAGGGCGGCAAGGAAATGGACAAAATGAATGAAGAAGAATTTCCGTTTAATCCTGCTGAGATTGAATGCGTGATTCTCAGCCACGCGCACATTGATCACTGCGG
>CABQMM010000035.1 GCA_902465215.1 uncultured Bacillota bacterium | reverse complement strand
TACTGTTTCCAATAGGTTTCGGAGTTTTTCCATTCTTCAACTGTCAAAGACGGGACTATATCACAGCATTTTCGTGATTGCAAGCGATTTATTCAAAAAAGTCCATTCCGTCGAGAAAAACATCCTTTTCTTCGGTTTCCTTAATCGCTTCTTCCGCAATCTTTGAGAAATTCGCCAACCTTGCCACCAAATCGTTCAGACTTGTCGCCGCGCCAAACTCCGACTCGTCTTTCACAACGCCCAAAATCTTCTTTCCGAGTTCATATGCCTGTTTCGGGAAATCACTGTTTAAAACATCCTCCGGCGTCTGGGATTTTCCTGCCGTAATGACGTCAACGATTTCCCAGCCCAAGTAGTCCACCATGCCGTAGTAGCTTGCCATAGCGCCCTGCGCAGATTCCATCGTTGTGTCCGCAAAAGCCATCATCAAAGCCGTTTTCTTGTTGTTATGAATTTCGCCGTCGATTGCATAAAAGCGGTCGATGACCGTCTTAATCTGCGCCGTCATTCCGTAATAGTAAATCGGCGTGAGGAAAACAACCGCATCTGCCGCAATCAGTTCATCCCGAAGCTCATCAAAATCGTCTCTGAAAACACAGGCAGAAACCGCGCTGTGGCATTTTTCACAGGCAATACACGGATGAACATCCTTTAGGGCTGCATCGAAACGAATCACATCGTGGCCTGCCTCATGCGCGCCTCTGATAAATTCTGCCGCAAGTACAGCAGTCGTTCCCTGCTTATGAGGGCTTCCGGTAATCAGTAATATTTTCATTTTCACACTCCCCGTTTCTTTTCCTCTTTTTTCTTAATTGCAGCTACAATTCTGTCGCGCCCGGTCAAATCTGTGAGACCCACAATCCTGTCATATTCTCCCGTTTGACGCAAAATTTCTTTTACAGCATCCTTCTGCTCGCAGCCAATCTCCATCATCAGAACTCCGTCCTTTTTCAGATGTGCAGCAGCTTGTTCCGCTATTATGCGATAAAACTCCAGTCCGTCGCTTCCGCCATCCAGCGCCAGTCTCGGCTCATAATCCTTGACCTCAGGCTCCAAACCCTCGATGACTTCACTCTCGATATACGGCGGATTGCTTATAATAAAATCAAACTTTTTCTTCCCGAACCTCCCGTTAAAGAAAGGAGCTTCAAACATATCGCTTTCCGTGAATTTTACATTTTTGCACCCGTTATATGATGCATTTTCGCGCGCCGTCTCCAGTGCCTGCGGGCTGACATCAGAGCAGACAACCTTTGACTTTCCGAAGGTTTTCGCAAGTGAAATCCCGATTGCTCCGCTTCCGCAGCACAAATCCAAAATATCTGCATTCCCTTTCAATGGTTTGCCCGTGCCGTATGCGCTTCCTCTGAGCGTTCCTTTGTCGAGAAATTCAATCGCGTCCTCTACCATCGTTTCCGTATCCTGCCGCGGAATCAAAACATGTTCGTTTACTTTGAACGGAAATCCCATAAACTCCTGCTCCCCGGTGATATGCTGAAGCGGGTGCCTCTTCGCCCTTTTTTCAACCAGAGCGAAATATGCCTCACACTGATTGTCCTGCAAAACATCTTGCCAGTGCATCATCAGCGCCGTCTTGTCATAGTGCATGAGAAAGCAATAAAGTTCCTTTGCATCAATTTGTGCATCGGCAACACCTGCATCCGCAAGCTGTCTTTCCGCAATTTTTATCAACTCTTTTACCGATAGACTCATTTATCTTCAGCCTCTTTTTCCTCCTGTGTTTTTATCGGGCCGTCGCTGACTGCGGGGTCATAAAACTCCGCTTCTCCCTCAACCGGTTTTCCCTCTAAGTCACAGATTCCTTCAAAATACGGTACATCTTCTCCGTCGTTAAGCACAGCTTTCACCGATGCGATTGCGACCTCAAGCTGTTTGAAATTGGGTTCCGCTGTTGTGAGCTTTTGAAGGTACAGCCCCGGAAGGCTTAAAATTTCCACGATAATATTATCGCTTCTTCCTGCCCATTTTAAAAGCTCATAGGACAGTCCTGCGATAATCGGAAGGACTAAAATTCGGGAAAGAACTCTCACCCAGACATTCGGCCATCCCATAAATACATGCACCAAAATCGCAATAACCATTACAAACATTAAAAAGCTCGTTCCGCAGCGGGGGTGCAGTGTGTAGAAGGTCTGTGCATTTTCCGGCGTAAGTTCTAGCCCGTTTTCAAAACAGTGAATCGTCTTATGTTCCGCACCATGATACTGAAACACGGTTTTGATGTCCTTCATCCTTGAAATCAAAAGAATATACACAACAAAAATCAAAATTCTGACAATACCCTCTATCAAATTCAACACCAGAATATTGCTCGTCAGTGCAGCGCACCATCCGACAACCGCAGTCGGAAGCACCATGAAAATGCCGATCGACATAATCAGCGCCAAAACAACCGACAAAATCAGTAAAATATTCCATGCCTTTTCTCTGCCTAAATGTTCCTCAACCCAGATGTCAAATTTATCCTTCTGATAATCTTCCGGATAATATTTTTCCAAAATTTCCGCAGAATACATGAGCACTTTCGTACCGTATATAAGGGAAATGAAAAAGTTGATTGCACCTCGCAGAAGCGGGATTTTTCCCCACTTGCTGCCCTGCGGTGTAGGCTGCGTTTTCATGTGTATTTTTCCGTCCGGAAGCCGGATTGCAATCGCTGTCCGTTTTGGACCTCGCATCATAATCCCTTCCATAATTGCCTGTCCTCCTATTGAAGTCGGACAAGCGTCTTTCAAAAAGATTCTTTTTAAATCCATAAGTTTTTCCTCTGTTTTCAATGCCCTTTGCGGGTTTATTCCTCAATCAGTACTTTTTTTATTATCTGTACGAAATCTCGATTCGTCCGCGTATGCGCAAGATTATCTATAATCTCACTTGCCACATCTTGTGAATCTCGGTTCGACATCGCTCTTCTCATCGCCCAGACAGCTTCGAGCTCATCCTGATCCATGAGCAAATCTTCTCTTCTTGTTCCTGATTTATTCAGGCTGATTGCAGGGAAGATACGCTTTTCACTGAGTCTGCGGTCGAGGTGAAGCTCCATGTTGCCTGTACCCTTGAATTCTTCAAAGATTACATCGTCCATGCGGCTTCCGGTCTCAACAAGCGCGGTCGCAAGAATCGTAACCGAACCGCCTTCTTCCATCTTTCTTGCAGCACCGAAAAATTTCTTCGGTCTGTGAAGCGCACCCGGGTCAAGACCGCCACTGAGCGTTCTTCCTGATGCCGGAACCACCATATTGTAGGCTCTGGCAAGCCTCGTAATACTATCTAATAATATTACCACATCTTTACCGTGTTCAACCAAACGCTGCGCCCTGGCAAGAACCATTTCCGCCACTTTCACATGATGCGCCGGCAGCTCGTCGAATGTCGAGTATATGACTTCTCCCCTCGTAAGCGACCGTTTCATATCCGTTACTTCTTCCGGTCTTTCATCAACCAAAAGCACAATAAGTTCGATTTCCGGATAATTCTTCTCAATTGCATGTGCGACCTTCTTTAAAAGAACCGTCTTGCCTGCCTTCGGCGGTGCTACAATTAGACCTCTCTGTCCTTTTCCGATTGGAGCAATCAAGTCAATGAGTCTCGTTGAAAGTTCACGGCTTCCGTCCTCCAGTCTAAGTCTTTCATACGGAAATACCGGAGTCAGGTTATCGAAGTCTGGTCTGCGAATCGCAACTCCCGGTTCATCCCCGTTTACGGTCAATACATAAAGCAGTGCTCCGAATCTTATCGCCTGTTTTCAGATTAAATCTGCGAATCTGTGTCGGAGATACATAAATATCTTTTTCGCTCGTAAGGAAATTGGAAAATCTAAGAAAGCCAAAATTGTTTTCTTCCTGAATTTCCAGAATACCTTCAACTTCCGGGCGTTCTTCCTTCGGCGGCTCCTTGCGTTCCGGCTGTTCTTCTGCCACGCTCTCAGGCACTTCAGCCTCTTCCGGCTGTGCTTCTTCTGCAGCCTGTACTTCCTGCTCTTCTACAGACTCTGCTTTTATCTTTTCTTCAGAAATTTCTTCCGTTACTTTTTTTCTTGGCATGGATATCACCTTTTGCAGCGCTGAATTTCGCTGCCCCTTTCATAGAATTTAAAGAAATGCTAAACAAAATAGAATTATTACAAAATAGAATAACATATCAATTTATTCTATACTTTTCCCATCAAAAAAGCAAGTTTTTTGATGAACTTGCTTTTTCATGCCTCTTACTTCTCTCCATTACATAGCTGATATGCAATCCTTGAGCTTCCGTCACTGATATGAATTGTCCCGCATTTTACGAAGCCAAGCCGTTCGCAGGCACTCTGCATGGAAATGTTTTTTTCGTGAGTGTCCATTCGGATTTCCGGGATTTGTGTTTTGCAGAATGCAAGGCACTCTCTCAGCATTCCTTTCCGTATTCCATCGCTGCTAATTCTGTGAATCGTGCCGTATGGCTTATCATTCAGCCACTTCCCGTTTTCAATTTCAATATATGTCGGATCTTCGCCTATAATAAATGCAAAGCCGCCGCAAATCTTTTCACCATTGTCTGCGTCTTTATCTGCCCATACATAAAACTCGCCTTTCTCAATATCACTCGTAATCAACTCACGGGAAGGATAGCCGTCAATCCATTGTCCCGTGTTTCCTTCATCTTCCATGTGTTTACGGGCCGCATCCATAACGCGCATTATTTCGTCTAAATCTTCAACTTTTGCTTTTCGAATAATCATATCGGCTTTCACTCCTTTCCGTTCTTTTCTTGATTATACGCCTGATTCCGATAGCCGGCAACCCACTTGCACGCACACTTGTAGAATGCTTCTGCGGCGCTCGACAGAACCTCCCGACTACGGCATGCAATTCCTAAATCCCGATATCCCGGCGGCTCAAGCGGCACCGCTTTTATCTTTCGCGAAAATCCTTCGAGCATCATCATGGACATGAGGCTCGTGCCAAGTCCCTGCTCAACCATGGCAATCACGGCATGGTCATCGCTCTCCATGAATCGCGCGTCGAGCTCAATTCTGTTTTGATTCAAAATTGCGGTAATCTCATCCTCAACACCCTCATTCAGTGCAATGTACGGCAGTTCCGGCAGCATAGCTATCGGAAACTTCGGAAGCGATGCGAGCGGGTCATCCTCTGCAAAAATACTCACAATCGGATCGCGATATAGGAAGTCTGCTTCCAGTTCCGGCTTCGTCGGATACGCAACAAAGCCCACATCGACACGCCCGTCGGAAATCCAGCTGACAATCTGTGCATCCGTTCCGTGCAGGAGTTCAAAACGGATTCCCGGATGCTTGTCGTGAAATTCCTTAATAATCCCCGGAAGCCACTGTGCCGAAACACTGTTGAAGGTTCCGACCCGAATGAGTCCGTCCCGCAATCCGTTGATTTCGTCTATGTGCTCTGCCAGTCTTCTTTGGTCGTGAAGCACCGTCCGAATATCAGGAAGCAGCCTTTCCCCCTCCGGAGTAAGCTGCACGCCGTTACGCCCTCTCATGAGAAGGCGCACACCCCATTCCTCTTCTAGGGAGCTCAGCGCCCGCGTAAGCCCGGACTGGCTGTACCCCAGTTCCTCCGCTGCCTGCGTCATCGTGCCCGCCTCGACGGCCTTTACAAATGCCTCATATTGTCCGAAATTCATTTCTTAGCCTCCATATATGCGTATTTATCATGGAAAACATGAAAAACTTGCGTTTTACAAATCTTTAATTTTATTATATGCTATGGACATAAAAAGTCAAACAAAATTCTTTTCGAGGAGGGATATATACAATGTTTACAAAAGCAATTACGAAGAAGCCTTGCAAGGCGCTCATCAACGGTATTTCAACCGCGCAGTTCGGTGAAGGCACACCCGACTATGAGAAAGCTGTCAAGCAGCACGATAAATATGTGGAAACGCTCAGAAGCCTCGGACTTGAAGTAACCGACCTTGAGGCTGATGAAAGATTCCCGGATTCCTGCTTCGTTGAAGATCCTGCGGTTGTCATGGAACGCTGTGCAATCATCACAAACCCTGCAACGGACTCCAGAAATGCCGAAAAGTTTGAAATCATCAAGACGATTCGGAAATTCTATGACGAAGAACAGATTTTCCATATCGAAGCGCCGGGCACTTTAGAAGGCGGCGATGTTATGAAAGTCGGCGATCATTTCTATGTAGGGCTTTCAGACAGAACCAATGCCGAAGGCGCAAAGCAGTTCGATGACATCGTAACAAAGTTCGGTTATACATCATCTACAGTACCTGTAACAGAAGGACTTCACCTCAAGGATTTCGCCATTTATCTGGAAAACAACAATATGCTTGTTACGGAAACGATGGACAAAGAAGAAGCATTTAAGGACTTTAACCGCTTCGTGATTGATGCAGACGAGCTTTATGCGGTCAACAGCCTGAATATCAACGGCACGGTGCTCGTACCTGCAGGCTATCCGAAAACGCAGAAAATCATCGAAGACCTCGGCTATCCTGTAATTCTCATGGATACCAACGAGTTCCGCTTGATTGACGGAAGCCTTACCTGCTTATCATTGAGATTTTAAATTTACTCGCTAAAAAAGGCTGTCGCAATAACGGAAAACATCCGTTAGGGCGCAGCCTCTTTTTTATGCATCGGCAATAAATGCAATCATATACAGCGGTAATGTAATGATTCCATCTTCACTTACACCTATGTTACCATCTACAAACTTATATCCATAAGAGATGTCTTTATTCTTCTTCATAAGTGCTTTCAGCGAATTTGCACGGGCGTTTCCGCTCTTTACTTCAATCGGAACCACCTTTCCGTCTTTTTGAATAATTACATCAATTTCTCTTTGGGTGGTCTCTTTTTTATAGAAATAGAGCCGGTATCCCTTTTTATACAAAGCATCGGCTATCGCACATTCAAAGATTCCACCTTTTGTGTTCCCTGACAAAGTATTTTCTACAATATGCTGCTTTAACGAAAAATCCTTCATCGCCATCAGGAGCGATAAGTCCGTGGTATACGCCCTGAAAAAATCATCTCTTGCGTAATCATCCAAATCAAATCTGACATCTGTCACAAGCTTGCATAAATGCACCATGTCCGCGCGCAGCAGCCACTCTATGCTGGAAAAATACTTTTGCGCTCTGCCGCCATGCTCAATTTCTTTATATTGAAATTTGTGGTTTTCTTTATCGAGTAGCTGTCTCGCAAGGGAAAGATAGCATTTCTCCGCTTTCACCTTCTCCTCTGCCGTTGCGTAATGCGCGATATCATATTGATACCCTTGCAAAAGACTCCTTTGAATTCTGTCAACCTCTCTGAAATCCTTTGTATCTATATATTTTTGGACAGCTTCCGGCATGCCGCCGATTGCGATGTACTGTCTGTAATAATTCATCATTTGAGAGTGAATGGCTTCCGGTATGACTGTCTTTGACTTCAAATACCCGCAAAGCTTCTCTATCATATCTTCGGAAATTCCCATCCCCCAAAGGAACTCTTCAAAGTCAATTCCATACATCCGCAGATAATCAACATACCCGACGGGATAGGATGACGCGCGCTTATAGTCTATTCCAAGAAGCGAACCTGATGCAATAACATCAAATCGGTTGTCAATTGCCCAAAACTTGAGGGATGTCAAGGCTTCTTGACACTCCTGAATCTCATCCAGAAAAATCAAAGTTTTTCCTGGGATAATTTTCTTTTCCGGAAATCGAAACCGCATAGCCATAACCATATTGTCTACCGTAAGATCTCCTGAAAAAATCTCAACGGCAGACGGCATCTGTTTAAAATTTATTTCAAGAAGTTCTGCGTAGTTTTCTTCCGCAAATCGTTCAATTGTATATGTCTTTCCTATTTGTCTGGCGCCTTGGACGATAAGACACTTCTTGTCCTTCGTATCAACCCATTTTCTAATCGAAGCGCTTGCTTTTCTTTTTAACATAAAACACCTCGCATCAACAAAATTTATATTTTGGTACATAAAAATATATCTTCAATCAACATTATTATATCATCAATATTTTCCCGAATCAAGCGCAAAAAAAACAGAGGACCGAAGTCCTCTGAAAAAATCATTTTTTATTTGCTGTAGTCGTAGAAGCCTACGCCTGTCTTTCTTCCGAGCTTTCCTGCTCTTACCATCTTTCTAAGTAAAACATGTGCTCTGTACTTCGGATCACCGTATTCGTGATAAAGTACATCCATGATAGCAAGGCATACATCAAGTCCGATAAGGTCGCCTAATTCCAGAGGTCCCATCGGGTGGTTAGCACCAAGCTTCATAGCTGTGTCGATGCCCTTAGCGTCTGCAACGCCGTCAGCAAGGATTCCCACGCCTTCGTTGATCATCGGAATTAAGATTCTGTTTACAACGAATCCCGGAGCTTCTGCAACTTCTACAGGAGTCTTTCCTAATTTTTCTGTTAAAGCAAGGATTGTTGCTTTCGTTTCTTCGGATGTAGTCAGTCCCTTGATGATTTCAACGAGCTTCATTGCAGGAACCGGGTTAAAGAAGTGCATTCCGATAACCTTGTCAGGTCTTCCTGTTGCTGCTGCGATTTCCGTAATGGACAGGGAAGATGTGTTTGTAGCAATGATTGTTTCCGGCTTGCAAAGCTTGTCGAGTTCTGCGAACAGAGCCTTCTTTGCTTCCATATCTTCTGTAGCCGCTTCGATTACAAGGTCAGCGTCAGCGATGATGTTGATGTCTGTAGAGCCGTGAATTCTTCCGAAAACTTCTGCAACTTCATCAGCAGTCATTCTTTCCTTAGCAACCATCTTGTCTAAGTTCTTCTTAACTGTTGCAAGACCCTTTTCAATGGAAGTTTCTCTTCTTGCTCTCATTA
>CABQMM010000034.1 GCA_902465215.1 uncultured Bacillota bacterium | reverse complement strand
AAGATGTCAATGTTACCATCAATTCCGGCGATGTGATTTCCGTAATCGGGCCTTCCGGCACCGGCAAGTCCACCCTTTTGCGGTGCATCAACATGCTGGAACCACCGACCTCCGGGGAGATTATCGTAGATGGACAAGTCATCAACGACGGCAGCTGCGATCTCAACGAGATTCGAAAAAAAATGGGCATGGTATTCCAGTCCTTTAATCTGTTCGGACATCTGACGGTCATTGAAAACATCATGAATCCGCAGATTACCCTGCTCGGCCGTTCCCGGCAGGAAGCCTATGATAAAGCGATGTCCCTCTTGAATACCGTCGGCCTCAGTTCCAAGGCATTCAATTACCCGGAAGATCTGTCGGGTGGGCAGCAGCAGCGTATCGCCATCGCCAGAACGCTTGCCATGGACCCGGACATCATCCTCTTCGACGAACCGACCAGTGCTTTAGACCCCGGTATGATCGGAGAGGTTCAGGCGGTTATTCGCATGCTGGCAAAATCCGGCATCACGATGATGATCGTGACCCACGAAATGGATTTTGCAAGGAAAATCGCGAGCCGCGTGCTTTTCATGGACGAGGGCGGCATCTACGAAGAAGGGACTCCGAAAGAGATTTTCGAGCACCCGCAAAAACCGAATACCATTAAGTTTATCAAGCGCCTCACTTCGCTGACCTATAAGATTGAAACCGTCGATTATGACTTTACCGAGGCCTACGATGAGCTGCAGCAGTACGCCGAAAAGCTCCTGATTGAAAACGAGCGAATCAGTGACCTGCAAATCGCACTCGAAGAAATCGTGGTCAATAATATCATGGAAATGACGGACGAGCCGCAGGTTCTGGTTCGCGTCGATTATTCGGAGAAACTCGACCTTCTCACGCTCAGCATCCGCTACCAGGGCGAACATCATGACCCAAAAGATTCGGACAATGAATTGTTCCTGGAAATGCTTGAGGAGCCGACCACCGATGTGCTCGACCAGATCGTCGAACCGCCTTTTGGCATTTACAATAACCTGATCCAAATCAATTTCAGATGGGAGGAAGCATAAACATATGAAAAACAACAGAATAACGAAGAACTATGCATCCATCCTGCTGATGCTGTTTGTGATCGGCCTGATGCTGACCGGCACACTGTCCACCGCTTACGCGGCGGAATATCAGACCATCGCTGACCTCAATGGAAAGAAGATCGGCGTGCAGACCGGCTGCCTTTATGAAACGCATATTGCGGATAAGTGTCCGGATGCGGAAATCCAGTATTTCACCATGCCGCAGGACATGATCTTGGCTCTGAACTCACAGAAAATCGATGCTTACCTCATCGAGGAAGTCGGCTACTACGCCACTGCAGCAGCCCATCCTGAGCTTGCAGCCATGAAAGAAAGCGCAGGGATTTGCGAAGCGGCTGTCATCATCGGCAACAACGAAAAACAGGAAAAACTCTTAGCGCAGGTTAACGAGTTTATCGCTAACCACGGCTCGAACGGAGACGGCATGCTCGACGAAATGTACACCTACTGGGTCAAGGACTTTGACGCGGAAACCAGCAAAACCGAGCAAGGCGGCTTCACCGGCGAAAACGGAGAACTGACCATCGCCTGTGAGGGCGGATATGAACCGTTTTCTTATGTCAACGAAGACGGCGACAGCGGCTACGATGTGGATTTCATCTTTCGGTTCTGCCGGGAATACGGCTACACGCCGAATATTCAGCGCGTGGCTTTTGAATCCATCGCGCCGGGCGCGGAATCCGGCAAATACGATATCGGCATGAACATCATCCTCAGCGACGAAAGAGATGCCAACGCGTGCCTTTCCGATGTTTATTACAGCTGCGATATTTTCATGGTCGTACCGGGCCAAAACGATGATCAGGCAGGCTTTTTTGAGCGCATGAAGGATAATTTTGAAAATACCTTTATCAAGGAAAGCCGCTGGAAGCTGTTTGCTTCCGGCGCAGGAATCACGCTGCTCATCACGCTGAGCTCCATCATCCTCGGAACCATTATCGGCTTCGTGGTCTTCATGCTCTGCCGCAAAGGAAACCCGATTATCAACAGCGCGACAAACGCCATGCTCTGGCTGATTCAAGGCATGCCGACGGTACTGCTTTTGATGATCCTCTACTACATCATCTTCGGCTCCACCAGACTGAGCGGCACGCTTGTTGCGATTGTTGGCTTTACGATGATCTTTGCCTGTGCGATGTATGATATGCTCTCGGTGGGCTTCGGCGCGATCGGAAACGGTCAGTATGAAGCCGCAACCGCGATGGGATACAGCAATAACCAGAGCTTTTTCAAGATTTTGCTGCCGCAGGCGGCGAAGCACTTCCTGCCGATTTACAAGGGCGAGGTTGTTACGCTGATTAAGGAAACCTCGGTCGCAGGCTATATCGCCATCCAGGATCTGACGAAAATCTCCGACCTCGTGAGGGCCCGTACCTATCAGGCGTTCTTTGCCTTGATTTTTACGGCCGTCATATACTTCGTGATTTCCGGCATCCTGACCCGAGTCGTTGGAATGGTTGAAAAGAAAATCGACCCGCAGTCACGCTCGGTAGAACAGATTCTTGAGGGAATAAAAGTGGAAGAGTAAGTGCGGACGTGACAAAATTCGACATTTATGATACAATTATTTGGGCATTGACAATGCATACACAATAATGACTATTACAGGGGGATATAGATTTGAGATTTTTAGGACGATTCATTGCCGTACTTTTGACAGCGGCGATGCTCACTACAACAGCGGCTTTCGCAGATACCGAAGTCACCGCCGGGAAAACCTCGGCACCTGCTGACACCAAAGTCACTGAGGCTGCCGAAACTTCGACGGACGCCGACGTGGCAGATGTCGACGCCACAGCAAATCACCGTCATGCTGACGGGCGACCTGATGTGCCAGCCGATGCAGCAGATGAGAGCCTTTGACGGCACAGGCTACGATTTTAAGCCAACCTTTAAATATGTAAAAAAGATTTTTGACGAGGCGGACATCGTCATCGGCAATTTAGAAACTTTAGTCAGCAAGAGCCTGCCGCTTTCCAAAGATATGAACCGCCTGCAGAGCAAGCCGTATCTAAATGCGCCGGCAGAATGGCTGGATGCTTTAGAATATGCGGGTTTTGATGGGTTCATCATGGCGAACAATCACGCATGCGACGGCGGCAAAACAGGAATCCTCGAAACGCTCGAAGAACTGGACAGCCGCGGCATTCCGCATACAGGGCTTTTCAAGGACAATCAGGAAAATCGCTATTTCACGATGGAACAAAACGGCATCAAAATCGGCGTGATTTCCTATGCCGCATACTACAATTTGAAAGACAAATTTCTTTCTGACAGCGAGCAGGACTACATGCTCAATCGACCGATTCAGGCAAAGATGAGCGCGGATGTGCAGGCTTTGCGCAGAGAGGGCGCGGAGTTCATTATCGCCTATAATCACGCGGGTACGGAATACTCACAGATTCCGGCACCGCGGCAGGAACGCTATGGCAGGATGCTGGCACAGGCAGGTGTTGATTACATCATCGGCTCGCATCCGCATGTTTTGCAGCCTTATGAGCCACTGCTTTACGGCGAGGATACAACTCCGTATATCTACTCGATGGGAAATTTCACATCAGCAATGCTCGATCCAATTACGAAAGAGACGCTGATTTTATCCTTAACTTTAGAGAAAACCAAGTCCGGCAAGGTTGTTTTAGCAGACCAGACCTACTATCCGTGCTACATGCTCGATGAATACGAAAAAGAGCCTTTCGTGCTCATTCCCGAGGATAAAGATTACAATGGCAATCTTTACGAGAATGCGCCCGCGGCTCTTGTTAAGCAGTTAAAAAAGAATTTCAAACATATCCGCAAAATCGTAGGCGAACTGGATTAGCCCATAATTTTACGAACAGACGACCATGGACCTTCCATGGTCCTTTTATTTCCGCGCGTATCGGTCGTTTCCGTCAGCGCGCGAACCTTCACATAATATGCCGTATCGCTCTTTAAACCTTCCAGCGTCGTTTTCAACGTCGGCGCTTTCACGGTTTTATTCTTATATACATAGTCTGCGGTTCTCTTAGCATATTCTGCCGCGGACTCTTTCGGCTTCTGCTTCGGCTTCACAAAACTTTTCTCCGTGCAATAAATCACTTCATATCCTGTCGCTCCCTCTTGCGCCTTCCAAATCAAGGTCGATTCAGACTTTCGCGTTTTCATTTTCTCTGTATCCCAAAGAACCTTCTTAGGGCTGACCTCGAATACAACCTGAATTTTGGCAGGCTGAAAGAGCGTCGTTCCTTCTGTCGTAACCGTCACAAGTGCACGACCCGGATTTAAAATTTCGGTCTGGCCGTTTTCCGAAACCGTTAGAACAGTCTCGTCCGATGAGACAAAACGAAAGCCTGTGCCGTCTCCATCCGCCTTCGGCTGAAGAAGCGGACCGTCATTCCCGGTCGTCAGACTGTACTTCGTCTTTGCGATTGTAAGCTTCTGCGGTTTTCCGATGACCGAAAAAAGGCTGTATGCCTCGCCTTCGTAGGTTTCCGTGTCCTTCGCGGTAATTGCAACTTTATATTCGCCGATTTCCCGTATCGCCTTGACTTCTTCGTAAGTACCCGCGCTGAAGCTATGCACGCGATAGTACTTCACCTCGTACTCCTCCGGCTTCAGTTCAAGCGGCGCAAGCGCGTTTTCCTCTGCATCATCCGGCGCGCTCAGCGTCTCATCTGCAGCCTTCGGCTCATCCGGCATTTCAACCTCTCCGCTAACCGAAAGAATTTTCGGCGTCACATCGGCTCCGGTCGCCATAGCAAGATAACTGTCAAGCGTAACTGTAAGCGCTTCAATATTGATTTTCTGCGGCTCCGGCTCAGGTTCTTCGGGAACCGTCGGAACAGGCAGCGTCGGCGGTCCGGTCACTTCTATCACCTTCAGACCCGCCTGTAGCATGCCTGCCACATGCAAATCTTTCACATTCCAAATTCCTGCATAGCTCACCCCTGTCGCTCCGAAAATCATCGAAAGCGCGAGCCCCAAACTCATAATCTTAATCCATATTTTCTTCATCATTTTCTACCTCTCGTCCCTCTATCTTATCGTATTTTTGCCCTTTTTTCAAGAGTAAAGCGCGTAAAAAAACGCATACTAAAGACAGGTAAAATTTTGTGAATACGGAGGTATATTATGTCAAATATGTTTTGTTTTCAATGCCAGCAGACCGCAGGAAATTCCGGCTGCGTCCGACGAGGCTGACAGGCTCATTGCCGACGGGCTTTTCACCACGCTGACGAATGTAAATTTCGATAACGAGGCTATCCGCGGAATCACCGAGCGGGTTTCAGCACTCAGAAGAAAACTCGGCTATGGCGCAAAACGCCAAGAAAGAACCTGCAGCGTTGTTTCGCTTTGGGAAGGAGACACGGACATCGTCTCCCTGCGCTCTACGCTTTTGTTCGGCATGAAAGGGATGGCCGCCTATGCGCACCACTCCTATCGTCTGGGCTGTTTCGACGACGAAGTTGCCGACTGGTTTCGCAAAGGGCTTTGCGCCCTCAATGGAGAGCACACCCCTGAAGAATGGCTTGCACTCATCACCGAATTCGGGCAGGCGAATTTCAAATGTATGGAAATGCTCGACCGCGCCAACACGCAGGCTTTCGGAAATCCTGTGCCGACCCGCGTAACCTGCGACATAAAAAAAGGACCTTTCATCGTCGTCTCCGGTCACGACCTCGAGGACCTTCATGAACTTCTCGAGCAGACTGCCGGCAAAGGTATCAACATCTACACGCACTGCGAAATGCTCCCGGCGCACGGCTATCCGGGTCTGAAAAAATATCCGCATCTTGCGGGCAATTTCGGTACCGCTTGGCAAAGCCAGCAAAAAGAATTCGACGGAATCCCTGCTCCGATTCTCTTTACGACGAACTGTCTCATGCCGCCGCGCGACAGCTATAAAGACCGCGTTTACACGACCTCCGTGGTTGGCTTTGATGGCCTCGTTCATATAAAAGAAGATGAAAACGGCCGCAAAGATTTCTCCCCTATCATCAAGCAGGCGCTTGAACTCGGCGGTTACGAGCACGACCGGAGCATGAGCGGAATCAACGGCGGACATATGCTGACAACCGGTTTTGCGCATGACGCCGTTCTATCCAACGCCGACAAAGTAGTCTCCGCCGTCAAATCGGGCAAAATCAAGCACATTTTCCTCGTCGGCGGCTGCGACGGAGCGCATCCCGGCAGAAATTACTACACGCAGTTCGTCAAGGAAGCGCCTCTTGATACACTCATTCTGACGCTCGCATGCGGCAAATACCGTTTCAATGACATCGACCTCGGCGAAATCGACGGACTGCCGCGCATCATGGATGTCGGTCAGTGCAACGACGCTTACAGTGCAGTCCGCGTCGCACTTGCGCTCGCCGATGCCTTTGGCTGCTCCGTGAACGAACTGCCGCTGACGCTGATTTTGTCCTGGTACGAACAAAAAGCAGTGTGCATCCTGCTCACACTGCTTTCGCTTAATATCAAAGGTATTTATCTCGGGCCGACCCTGCCCGCATTTTTATCCGAATCCGTCGTTCGGCTTTTAGTCGACACCTACGACCTGCGCCCAATCACCGCGCCGGAGCAGGATTTGGACGACATTCTGGGGCGGCGCTAGCGGCACCCTGCTATCGGGCGCCCCTCAGGGCGCCCTGCCTTATCTTTCGATATATTCTTCTCTGCCGGCACCGACCGAAATATACTTAATCGGACAGCCGACAGCCTTTTCAATCATTTCCACATAGTCCTGAGCGGCTTTCGGCAGCTCGCCAAAGCTGCGGCAGCCGGAAATGTCACAGTTCCAGCCCGGAACATACTCGTAGTGCGGTTTTGCGCTGTTGAGCGCTGCGCCGGTCGGGAAGCTGTCCGTAAGCTTTCCGTCTACTTCGTATTGCGTGCATACCGGGATCTGATCCAGATAGGAAAGTACATCCAGCTTCGTCAGCGCGATTTCGGTTGCGCCCTGCATTAAAGTACCGTAACGGGAAGCCACTACATCGAAACCGCCGACTCTGCGCGGACGACCGGTTGCAGCGCCGTATTCAGCGCCTGCTTCTCTGAGCTTGTCCGCTTCGTCCCCAAACATTTCACAAGTGAACGGGCCCTCGCCAACGCAGCTCGAATAAGCCTTCATAATACCGATTACACAGTCCGTTCTGCAGAACGGGATACCTGCGCCAATCGGAGCATAAGCAGCAATCGTCGAAGAGGACGAAGTATACGGATAGATACCGAAATCGATGTCACGCAGAGCGCCGAGCTGTGCCTCAAACATCAGACTCTTGCCCGCTTTCACCGCTTCGTTAAGGTAAACGGTTGTGTCCTTGATATAGGAAGCAAACGGCAGGCCGTAAGTTTTCAGCCATTCCATCATTTCGTCGGCATTAATCGGTTCGTGCGCATAGCCGCCGCTGACCGTGAGATTTTCCCACTCAACCAGGTCCGCAACACGCTCTTTGAGAGCATCTTCGTTCAGCAAATCGCCCATACGAATCGTTTTCTTCATATATTTGTCTGCGTAAACCGGAGCGATACCGCGGCGTGTGGAGCCAAATTTTTTGTCCGCCAAACGCTCTTCCTCCAGGATGTCACGCATTTTGTGGTAAGGCATGCAAATCGTCGCACGGTCGCTGATAACCAGATGTTTCGGTGTAATCGCAATGCCCTTTTCGCGCAAAGACTCCACTTCGTGGAATAAATGCTCCACATCGATAACCATGCCCGGGCCCATCACATTCACGGTTTCATCGCGCAAAATTCCCGACGGAAGCAGGTTCAAAATAAACTTGCCTCTTTCGTTTACCACGGTGTGACCCGCATTGTTTCCGCCCTGATAACGGATAACCACATCATATTTTTCACTGAGCAAATCGACCATACGGCCTTTGCCCTCGTCTCCCCAGTTCGTTCCAACTACAGCTGTCAGCATAAGATTCGCCTCCTTCTACATCTTTTTATCTTTTACATTTTATACATTTATTTCAACTTCCGCTGCCTGTAAATCCGCATTTGCCTCAAGCACCGGACGCACTTCGTTTTCCAGGAATTTTTCTGTCTGCTCCGGAGCGCAGCCTACAAATTTGCGCACATCCAGAACCTCTGCCAGACGCTCTTCGGTCAGCCCGAAACGCTCATCTGCCAGCAAAAGCGAAAGCAGATTATTCTCGCCGCCCTCTGCTTTGACACGAACAGCCGCCTGCTGCGAATACTGACGAATGACCTCATGCAGCTCTTGACGGTCTCCGCCGCGGCTTACCGCATCCATCAAAATATTTTCCGTCGCGATAAACGGCAGTTCCTCACGCAGATGCTTTTCCATAACCTTCGGATAAACTCTGCCGCCGCTGATTACATTGATTGCGAGGGACAAAATCCCGTCAGCCGCAAGGAAACACTCCGGAATCGTAATTCTGCGGTTTGCGGAGTCGTCCAAAGAACGCTCTAACCACTGTACTGCCGCGGTATCTGCCGCACTGCCTGCACAGTTTATGATATATCTTGCAAGCGAAGTGATACGCTCTGAACGCATCGGGTTACGCTTGTATGCCATCGCCGACGAGCCGACTTGATTCTGCTCGAACGGTTCGTCAAACTCTTTCATATGCGCCAAAAGGCGTAAATCGACTGCCATCTTGCTGCAGCTTTGTGCGATTCCGACTAAAACATTCAGAACGAAGTTATCGACTTTTCTCGAGTAGGTCTGTCCCGAAACCGCCATGCAGGCATCAAAGCCCATTTTTTCTGCGATTTTTTTCTCCACAAGTTCAACCTTTTCCCTGTCGCCTTCAAACAGTTCCAAAAAGCTTGCGCCGGTTCCTGTCGTT
>CABQMM010000033.1 GCA_902465215.1 uncultured Bacillota bacterium | reverse complement strand
TCTCTCAGTTTTTCAAGTTCCGCCGCGGTAAGAGCAATGTTCTCCTTAACAAATTTGTAATCCATATTTCCATATGCGGGCGGCGAAATGCCGCCCTACTTTCTTAATATTTTATATGAAATATTATATCTTAATTAAATCTCGTCTGCAAGATTGCGATTTACATAACAGCTCGGAAGATTTCCTCTCTCGGACTTGGTATCACAACGGAATTCAGCAGCATGCCGTTGCTTCCGCCCGCTGCTGCACCTGCCTTGCAAGCCTCTGTAACAGCAGCAACTTCCCCCGTGAGCGTCACAAAGGATTTACCGCCGATTCCGGTTCCGAGTCTGACTTCAATCAGATTTACATCTGCAGCCTTAACAGCGGCATCCGCACCCATGATTGCGCTTGTTACGCTGAAGAATTCAAGAACGCCAAGCGCATTTCTATCCTGCGCCGGTGTCGCGAGGTTGATTGCCTGGATTACCTGCGGATGAACTCTTGGAATAACCGTTTTTTCAATTACATTGGCCTCGCCGATTTTAGCGCCGGCCTGAACCGAGGACTTAACGGCTGCAACCTCACCGCATACGAGTACATGGTACTTACCCGGGCAGCTTGTTCTTGCGCTGATAAGGTCAACTTCCGCAGCCTTCAGCATCGCATCGGCCGCTTCCACACCCTTAGCAATACTGTTTAATTCTAAAAAACCTACTACCTCCCTCAGTTCCTTTCGATAACAATTCTCGCGTCATCAGCATAGGTCACTGTTCCATCAATCGATGCATGGATGTTTGCACCCATCTGTCCCTGCGGCATCGCTGCAATCAGCTGCCCGCATTTTACGGAATCACCGCAGCTCACAACTGGCTGTGCAGGTGCACCGATGTGCATTCTTGTGGAAATTTGAACTTTAGAAGGCTTAACCTCCACAGTTTCCCTTATATCGTAGTCATAGTATTTATCTACTGCCATGCGTGCCGCAATTCGTTTTGAGGGAACCTTGCGGTTTTCTCTGGCAGGATGTGCTTCCCACTCGGTCTGCTCGGGTTTTTGATACCTGACTTTGTTTTGACCGTAGATAGTCTTCAGCATCTTATTAATACGCCTAGGCTGAAGTCCCATCGGGCAGGCATATTCTTCACATACGCCGCATTCCGAGCAAATCAAAGCCTGTTTTACATCTTCGTCTTCCAAGATTGCCTCGATGTCCGAATTATATGCGAGCTTTCGCATTATCTTATGCGGCTTGAGCGGATGTCCGAGCATATGTCTGGTGCAGAGCTCCGTGCAGAAGCTGCACTGAATGCAGGCCGCTCTTCCGACTCTGAGCATCGTCTCAACACTCGTATTTCTTCTGTTTGAAAGATGTGAGGCTTCATCCAGCACTATGATTCCGGATGTCGTCTTGGTAACATATTCATCTGCGATTTGCTCTGCGCCGACTCTTTTTCCCATCAAAGGTCCGCCGAGTATCACGGTATATCTTCCCGGAATCGGATTTCCGCAGTCGATAATTTCTTGAATCGGTGTTCCTACCGGAGCAGAAACAATCTTCGGATTTGCCACCTCGCCGGTCAGCGTGATAATCTTCTGCGTGAGCGGAATTCCCTTCAATGCATCTGAAATCGCCGCAACCGTTCCGACATTGGATACAACGGCGCTTACCGCTGCCGGGATTGCCGAAGGCGGTATTACGCGTCCCGTCACTTCATAAACCATAATCTGCTCATCGCCTGCAGGATAGAAGTTCTCAAGCTCATGAAGCTTCACATCCGAATTTCTCTTTTCGATTGCCGCATTGAGACATGCAATTTCTTCATGATAGTGACCCTTCAGTGCGATTACTTTGTGAGATGCTTTCAGATGCTCACCGATGATTTCAACCATTTCAATAATGTCCTCTGCCCTGCTTCGCATGGTATATCGGTCTGTGCGAAGAAGCGGTTCGCATTCTGCCGCATTAACGATAAAATACTCTACCTCTGTTTTCAGCTTCACATGTGTCGGAAATCCTGCGCCGCCGCAGCCAACAACTCCTGCTTCAAAAATTTTGTCTAAAATATTCATATGCCTTCCCCCTTATTTGTTTCTGTCGACCTCAAGGGAGTCGATAATTCCTACGATGGCCGCATCGATAGGAATGTCATCACGGCCAAAGGTTTTTCGTGCCGTACTTCCTGTGACTACCAGAACTCTTTCACCAATTCCTGCACCTACAACATCTGCCGCAACAAAGGTTTCCTTGGAATTTGCTTCGCCGTAGGTGTCGGTCTGTTCTACAACCATGAGTTTTGATCCGTCAAGGCTTTCTTCTTTTTTGGTTGCCCATACATGGCCCACAACTTTACATATAATCATTGCTTCTCCTAAATAAACATCAAAGTTATCTTTTCTTTGTTAACATAGTCTTTTGCCGGAGCGGACAGTATGGCATTCTTAGGTACCGAAAGTTTTACTGCGTTGGTATTTTTCAAAGCTTTTCGGATGTCCTCTTCCGTGATAAAATGTTTTTTCAGCGCCGTGCCGGCTTCCGCCTTTGGTGTCTCCTGCCTGTTCAGCGCAGCTACGCTGCAGGCTGGCCTCGCAAGGGCATTAATCACGCCTGTATTTCCGTTTTTAAATATGCACGCATTCGCTTCATCGAAATCAATATGCATTGCAAGCCCTGCTTCATCCGAAACCCGAATCACAACGCCGTCAAAGGTAATCGGTCTCATTGTCCTCATCGACACCGAAACTTCCTGCCCGTCCGAGAATCCCCATTGATTCGCCTGCGCGGGTGTCATATGAATGTGATTCTTTGCTACGATTGTACTCCCTTTCGCCGCTATGGATTCCTTTTCGGTAGCGATAATAATGTCCGCTGCCCCGCTGAGATCGCCCGACATTCTTAATGGTGCGTCAACTCCGAGAAAGCGTGCATCCGAAAGGCTGAGCTCAACTTGCGTTTCCTTGCGTGCAGGACCCAAAACTGCAACATTGCGGTAGATATTTTTCGGTCCGATAAGCGTAACCCTCTCTTCACTTGCAAACTGTCCAATCTGCGAAAGGTTTTTCTTTGGTGTAAGCTTATAGCCCTTCCCAAAAAGTCTTTCAATATCCTGCTGTGAAAGGTGCACATGTCTGCCGGATGCTTCAACCAGAACTTCGACGTCATTTTCTCCGCTCTTCTTCGGCGGCATCGCCTGATACCCGGCTACAACTTCTTTTACAATATTTTTTATTACTTCTTCATTTATCAAATCATGCTGCATTACGATTCTCTCCCTTCTGCCAAGCATTCAAGGTACATAATGTACAATGCGCTGCTTAAGCGATTTAAGGCTCTAAGTATATCTACTCTGGAAATTTTCTCGCCGGCGCCTGCTGTATCACAAAACGCATTGATAGCTGCAATTTCAACTTCTCTGGACATTGCTCTCAGCAAATTCAACTCCACCGGCAATTTTCCCATCTTATATGACGGTGCAATATGCCCGATTCCAAAGTACTCCGTCGGATGCTGCGAAACATACCTGAGCTCGTGTTCATTAAGCCCCAGAAGGGTAATTTTATCATCCAGCTTTTCTTCCAAAAGCTCGGAAACCATGATTTTTCTTGCATAGTCGTTGATTTCCTGAAGCATGTTTACCATGTTTGTGAGTCTCAGTTCCTCTGCTAAAATCTGGACTTCCAAAACTTTTGCCTGAAAAGTATCGATTTTTCCCCGCAAAATAATACGCGGGTGGTTTTTAAGGACAAGCCTTTTCGCATCAAGATTTGTCATATGCTCCGGTTTTTTCGGTTTTGCCTTCGCATCTTTATCAATAATCTTGATTCCGTTTTGTTCGGCATAGTCCTTTGCTTCCTGACTGATAAACATTGTGAAGTCCGCCCGGAACTCTTTTACAATCATTCCTTTCGTGGCATTTTCTATATCCTTTGCCTTAATAATCTGCATCAGTCATTCTCCTTCAACTAATAAAGTTTGCGCTTAGGGGAATTTCCCCTTTTGGCTTAGAGTCTTATTTTAATGTCGGAAGGATGTACTCAACTTCGTTGTGCGGTCTAGGAATTACATGTACGGATACGAGTTCGCCGACTCTGTCTGCTGCCGCTCCACCTGCTTCGGTTGCTGCCTTTACTGCGCCTACATCGCCTCTTACCATAACAGTTACAAGGCCTCCGCCGACATGTACTTTACCGATTAAGGATACGTTTGCAGCCTTTACCATTGCATCCGCTGCTTCGATGGATCCTACTAAACCTTTGGTTTCTACCATTCCCAATGCCATTTTTACGTTGTTTTCCATTTTCTTTCTCCTTTATTCACTCTTATCTGTTCGCTAAAATTGATCTTAATACTTCTTTTGTAATCTCTTCGATTTGATTCTTTGTCAGTTCTGCTTCGCCGCATGACATCTGCTGTGGTTTACTGTAGGAAGAACCGCCTGTCGAGCTCGTCTGAAGCTGCGCAGCTTCTCTCCTGAGGTCTGCAAGTTCCATCGTGCCGTATGCAACTCTTCGGATGTTAAGCAGATTCATCGGTCCGATATTATCCGAGGATGCCGAGCCGCCAACTGCTCCGCAGCCGAGCGTGAGTGCCGGCTGGAGTCCCGTCAGTGCTCCTACTCCGCCAAGCGCTGCCGCTACATTTACAAGCACTCTGGATACCGGTTTGCGAAGTCCGAACTGTCTGATAATTTCTTCATCGCTTGAATGAATCGTCATCGTATGGCCGGTTCCTTCATTTTCTAAAATTTCTATGGATTTATCACATGCTTCTTCCCAATTCTTTACGCTAAAGAACGCCAGAATCGGACAAAGCTTTTCTCTGGAATAAGGATTATCCTTTCCGATCTTTGTTGTTTCGGCAACCAGAATAAGTGTGTCATCAGGAATATCAATGCTTGCCATCTTTGCGATTACCTGTGCTGATTTTCCCACGATTGCCGGGTTCATCGTGTTGTTTGCTCTCATGATGAATCTGCCTACTTTTTCAATCTCATCCGGACTCATAAAGTAGCAGTGCTGTCTCTTCATCTCCGCAACAACCTGGTCTTTTATACATTCCTGCGTAATAACCGACTGTTCCGAAGCACAGATTGTTCCGTTGTCAAAAGTCTTTGATTCAACAATTCTGCGTACCGCTGTCGGAATATCCGCGGACTTTTCGATAAAGGCCGGTCCGTTTCCGGGACCAACGCCGAGCGCCGGATTGCCCGAGGAGTATGCCGCATGTACCATCGCTTCTCCGCCTGTCGCCAAAATCAGTCCTGTATCTTTGTGCTTCATGAGTGTGTCCGTCGCCTGCATGGTAGGGGTCTGAACCACCTGCACGATGTTGTCGGGTGCTCCGCACTCCTTGCATGCTTTTTGTATAATCTTGACTGTCTCAAAAATACAATTCTTCGCGCTCGGATGAGGAGATATAATGATGGCATTTCCTGCTTTCAGAGAAATCAGGGATTTATACATTACTGTTGACGTAGGGTTTGTCGATGGAATCAAAGCGACAACCACTCCCACGGGAACCGCTACTTCAAAGAAGCGTCCGGCTCTGTCCTCCCGTATAATTCCTACGGTTTTCAGATTTTCCATTGCTTCGTAAGTCATCTTTGAACCCAGAAGGTTCTTGAGGATCTTGTCCTCCCACTTGCCGAATCCTGTTTCTTCCTGTGCAAGCTTTGCAAGGGGTTCGGCATTTCTGATGCAGCTTTCGCATATGTGCTTTGTGAGCTTGTCAATTTCAGCCTGTGACCAATTCGCAAACTGTTTCTGCGCTGCTTTGGCATTTTTAATTAAGTCTCTCGCTTCCTGTATGGAACGTAAATCTTTATCGTATTCCAAATTTCCACCTCCCAAATATTTTAAAATATTATATGTTTATCCTTTGTTGTAACTGTTTCACTCTTCGGTTTTAAAAGACCTTCGGTGTATCTGCAATCTTTTCAACCGTTCTGGCAAACGCCTCACATGCCGCCTTGCATGCCGCCTGATCTCCGACCAGTAAGCCTCCTGCGAAGTTGGTTTCCGTCGGCGGTCCGTAAAATACCTTCATTTCAACCTCTGCTGCCTTGAGGGCTTCATCCAGACCGCAGATTGCTTCATTCGGCGGTGCAATCAGGTATGCCATCGGCGTTCCCTCCGGTATGCCTGCAACCGATGAAAGATAGCTTCCGGTTCTGGATATCGTATGTGCGAAGTACGGAATCGAGCCTGAATCATTTGCCGAGTAGAAGAACGCATCGTTTTCTACATACTCGCTGAACGCCGCAATCCCGGCTTTCACCTCGGCCGGCGTGGTTCCTGCAAGAATCCCGATAAATTCTCCCGCAAGTTCTGTGGAAGCATTTCCCGAGCCTGCATACATCGAATGTGCGTATGTAACGATTACATCAGCCTTCTTGGTCGCTTCGTCAATTGCCGCATATGAAATATCGTCTATGTCCGATGTCATAATTCCTAAAGACCTATATCCTTCCGGAACTTTCAGTGCTTTCAGCAGGAATGGGTCTGCGTTTGGAATTTCCTGAATACTCAGGACCGTCGCTTGAATTCTATCACCTTTCAACGCTATCCCTCCTTACAGAACCAAGTCAACGCCGCTTGAGCGGGTTGCCAGCATCTTCTCAATAATTTCCACAAGATATGCTCCTGCCTCCACCGGCTGAATTCCGTTTTTATGTATATTGGAAACAACGGTTCTGCGAGACTCCGGCATACCGACCTCAGCCTTATATGCCATGTATGCCGACATACTGTCCGCTGCCGCAAGACCGGGGCGCTCTCCTAAAAGCACTACCGTTACATCTGCTCCGGTGATTTCAGAAATTACATCCATCGTAGGAACTCTGCCGAATTTCACGAAGAACGGTGTTCCTATCGTAAATCCTTTTTCTTTCAGACCGTCCATAAGTACCGGAAGAATCTCTCTGATATTCTCATCAATAGCCGAATTGGAAAGTCCGTCCGATACATAAATTTGAACCTGCGGATTCATCACGCAATTCTGTTTGATAAAATCTATGGATTCCTGCGGAAGCTTTCTCCCTAAATCCGGTCTGGTAAGATGTTCGTTTATTTCTCTTGCCTGTGACTGAATAATCGGAAGGTTCATTTGTTTGAGTATGTTTTCGTCCGCAGCTTTCATTACCGCATCTTTTGCCATCGCATGGTCTGCACGAAGCGAGATCAGCGATTTCGTGTTAAGGCGCGGGCCTGAGCGGCCTATGCCCACTCTTGCGGTTGTCGCCCTTCTCATGGCATTGATTGCAAGTTGATTCTCAGGGTCCGCAATCTGTATCGAAGCTTTATACTCCTTGCTCGCAATGTCAATCAGATTATCACCGGCAAAACCTGTACCACCATAACTTGTGGAAGAGCTTGTATCTACCGTGTCTGTTTCCATCAGACCTGATTCCTTCAAAGCCTTTATAACCTCTGCGGTTATCAGCTCAACTAATTGCCTGTTGTCCACAAAGCCTCCTCCTTTCTACCTTCTCATAAAGATTGACGGGTCCCCAGCGTACTTCGTCAGTTTGCCGTTTTCCATAATTCCCATTTTCTCGCACCACTCTTCAAACGGTTTGATTGGTCGCAATCCGAGCAGTTCGCGCAGCGCCGCCGTATCGTGATAAGCATTTGTCTGATAGTTCAGCATAATATCATCGCCGCTTGGCACACCCAAAATATAGTTGACGCCGGCTGCTGAAAGCAGAATGGAAAGATTCTCAATATCATTCTGGTCGGCATCCATATGATTCGTATAGCAGCAGTCACATCCCATCGGAAGTCCTGACAGCTTGCCCATGAAGTGGTCCTCAAGACCCGCTCTGATAACCTGTCTTGAGTCGTACAAATACTCCGGTCCGATAAAACCTACAACTGTGTTTACCATAAATGGTTTGAAATGCCTTGCAAATCCGTAACATCTCGCCTCCATAGTCACCTGATCTGCATCAAAATGTGCATTTGACGATAGCTCCGAACCTTGGCCTGTTTCAAAATACAAGAGATCCTCTCCTTTGTTTGTTCCCTTGCTTTTGAGGATTTCGTATGCCTCCTCCACCGTTGCACTGCTGAAGCCAAATGCCGAATTTCCTTTTTCGGAACCTGCGATAGACTGAAAGATCAGATCCGCAGGCGCTCCCTGCTTCACCGCTTCAATCTGCGTTGTTATATGTGCAAGCACGCAAATCTGCGTAGGTATTTCAAATTTATTTTTAACTTCTTCAAAAAGTTCCAAAACCTGTTTGCAGGAACCCACGGTGTTGTTTACGGGATTAAGTCCTAAAAGTGCATCACCGGTTGCGTAACTCAGTCCTTCATACAGCGATGCTCGGATTCCATCAATTCCGTCAACGGTATGATTTGGCTGAAGTCTCGTTGACAGACACCCTCTAAGCCCTATTGTCGTATTGCAGGTGGCCGGCACTCTGACTTTTCCGGCTCCGTACACCAAATCGAGATTCGACATTAACTTCGCAACGGCCGCCACAACTTCCGAAGTCAACCCTTTTGAAAGTTTTTTAATGTCCTCTTCCGTCGTTTTTTCCGACAAAATATATTCTCGAAGTTCCGCAATGGTCCAGTTTTTTATTTTACCGTATACAATGTCACAACAGTCATCCTGAATGATTCTTGTGACTTCATCCTCTTCATATGGAACTACGGGATTGTTTCTTACATCGGATACCAGTAATTCTGACAAAACTTCCTTTGCAGCGATTCTCTCAGAAACAGATTTTGCGGAAAGCCCCGCCATTTCGTCGCCGGATTTTTTCTCATTGGCTTTTGCCATAACCTCTTTCACCGATTTGAATTGGTATGTAGTTTCACCCAATACTGTCTTTAGTCTCAAGGTCGCACCTCCGTATGTTCTTTTTTAACTGAATATTAATGTTTTAATTACGATCGGCACCGCAATACCGTTC
>CABQMM010000032.1 GCA_902465215.1 uncultured Bacillota bacterium | reverse complement strand
TTGGTAAAGCCCGGAACACCCGCCGTCCTGCACTGATAGTAAATCTTCATAACCGCCGGAAGTCCATAGAACATCGGATGGCGGCTTTGCGGTGAATCTCCTGCCAGATAGTCTCCTACCTTCCAAGGCGTATCCATCGTGAGGATTTTACCGCTGTCCATAACCATAACCCGATCTGCCATAGTAAAGAGTTCTTCCAACCGATGCTCGGAAATAATCACCGTCGTTCCAAGTTCACGGTTAATTCTGTAGATTACTTTTAAGAACTCGCTTGCTGCAATCGGGTCAAGCTGCGAAGTTGGTTCGTCCAATATCAAAACTTTCGGCTGCATAACCATAATCGATGCCAGATTCAGCAGCTGCTTTTGACCGCCTGAAAGCTCGGATACATCTTTGCGAAACCACGTCTGTATATCGAAAAAGCTCGCCATTTCCGCAACCCTGCGCTTAATCGACGCATTGTCCAGCCCGAGACTTTCCAGCCCAAAAGCCAGCTCATGCCAGACCTTATCCGTGACAATCTGATTGTCCGGATTCTGCTGCACGAAGCCAATCTCGGAAGCATTCACGCGGTCCTCAAGCTCGGTAATGTCGATGCCTTCATAATAAGCCCCGCCGTCCTTTTCTCCGTAAGGCACTAAATTCTTTTTTAACTGGCGGAGAAGCGTACTCTTGCCGCAGCCCGATTTCCCGCATACCACAACAAATTCCGATGAATCGACATCAAAAGAGACACCATCCAGCGCTTTACGCTCTCCCGTCGGATATGTGAAACTTAAATTTCTAACCTCAATTGCTGCCATTTTCTTTCTCCCGTAATATCCAGTATCATCGGCACCGCCAAAAGCAGTGCGAAGCTAATCAGTGTAATGACTCTCATCACATCCCACTCGGCGAATTGAATCACCGGGTAGAAGTAAATGCTCGTTTTGCCAAGCATACAGCCTATCGCCGCGATTGTTCCCGTAACCAGAACCGCCGCCAGAACCATCCAATCGGTCGGGGACATTTTGAACAGATGAAAGCTCGTTCTGCCATGCAGTCCGTAACCTCTTGCTTCCATGGAATCCGAGGTTTCAATCGAAGCCTCAAGCGACCATGAAATCAGGATTGACACTTCTTTGCAAAGCTGTCTTGTTTTCGCAAATATGCCGCCCTCTGTATGTCTTCCCATACACTGCTGTCCCATCTTTATTTCCCTGAACCGGCTTTTTAAAAGCGGTATAAAACGGAAAATCATCGAAAGCGTCAGTCCGAGCACAGGAGCCGCCTTGCCGAACACATAGATCAGCTTGTCCGAACTCATTACAACATTGAAGCTGGCAAACCAGATTACAACATTTGTAAGAAGCAGCGCTGCCGCCATTCCGTACGCCAGCGCTTCCAGCGTAATGCGGCTGTCGTTGAGGAAGAAAAGCACCGTCGCGCCGTTATGCGTGAAGAATCCATTGATCAGCGTCATAACGACTACAATCGGAAGCATGAAAAGCAGATTTGTTTTAATCTTCTTTACACCTTTCAGCAGAATCGAATAAGCCCACGCAAAAACCATCGCCACCGCTAAAAATACCGGGTCGATGGAAAACATGGTAATCCCAATCGCAAAGGTATAAAATATTAAATTTACTGCCGGGTGACAGCTCGAAAAGCGGCTGCCTTCCCCAAGTCCGTCTCTGAACATTCTGGCTTGCGTCTCCTCATTCACTATGTAAAATCATTTAAAGTCAGTCATTTCATTTTACCACTTTATATACCGGAAATCAATATTTTCAATTAGAGAAAATATACATACTTCAGCTTTATGCGCGCAAAGAATCCCATCTGCGACCAGACCTTGTCCCATATTTCTCCATTCACCTGCAGAACCCGCTGTCTTTCTTCCTCTGACATCCGGTGCGTGCTGAATTCTGCCTCTTCCCAAAGCATGTGCGCATTTTTATAGTCCTCACTCAGAGTTTCATCCTGAAATGCATTTCGTATGAAGTCCGCATATTCAATCGGATTGCAATTTTTCGGTTTCAGCCCATATGCCAGCAAAACATCCATCATATAGCTGTGGATATTGCGAATTCCCTGCGCTGCATCCTCATCCATGAAGTCTGCTTTGCGGGCAGCAGTTTTTTTCCGTTCATGTAGAAGCCATGATATAAACAGGGCAATCAGGGCTGCCAAAAACATAAGCGAAGCTGCCAATAAAATTGTAACCTTATGCTTAATCCAAAACATTTTCAGATTCGGGCTGTCCGTCTCTGTCTCCTGCTGCTGCTCTGCTTCGTCCGCCCGTTTGCTTCCGACAGTCTGTCCGAGCAGACCGGAAATATCCTGATAGTTTTCGGTTTTTTCCATAACCGACAGATAGGATGGCGTTGTCTCAAACGGAAGCCAGCCCACTCCGTCCTGGTAATATTCTGCCCACGCATGTGCGTGCGTTCCGTCAATATAGTATGCCTCGCCTGCTTTCATCTGCTTCGCATCTTCTTTGGTAATGAGATACCCTTCTGCATAACGCGCCGGAATACCGTAATAGCGGAAAAGCATTACCGCTGCGGAAGCATAATGCACATCATAGCCTTTTTTGCTTCCTTCCAAAAAATTCAGGATAAAATCAACGTCTCCGTCTACAGGCTCCGTTTCTTCGCTGTATTTAACGCTTTTTCCGAGATAAAACAAAATATTCTGCTTCGCCGCCTGATAATCAAAATGTGACTGGCCGTTTTCGATGACATAGTCTCCGAGTTTTTGCGCGAAATATTGTTCAATCTCCATCGGAATCTGCGTATAGTTCTGATAGACGAAAGCGTTGTATCCGGCTTCATCGCTGAGATAAGTCTGCGCCTGCGCATTCACATTTTTTCCGTCCTGCGTATTTTTTAGCTTTTGAAGCCTACTGCCGATTTTTTGATACTGAACAATCAGATTTCCCGCCGCCTGAAAACTATAATTACGCATTCCTTTCAGCCCTGCTGCATATGCGCCGCTGTCTCCGATTTTTGAAGCGTCAAAATAAGTATCAGCGTCCGTTTCATAAGGCAGATACAGGTACTTTGAAGACGCTTTTAAATTTTCAATCTGTATTTCGTTTTCATTTGTTTTAATATCCGCTGCCTGTGCCGCATCTGTAATCTGTTTCTGTGCAAAGAACCCGTCCCGATGCAGCCAGTAAAACAAATCGCTGTTCTGATAAAGCGCTTCTTTCTCCAGCGGTTTCCAGTAATTGTTCTGATAGCTGTCACCGACAAAGCCTCTGAGATAATAAGAAGCCGGCTCGGTCATCGTAACCTTCAAAACGCTCTCTTCCGTGCGTTCCTGCCGACCTGCGACGGTCAGTTTTCCGTCAGTCAGCCCACAGTCTCGATTATTTCCATAACGAATATCATCCACCGTTTCCCTGCAGCTTTCTGCAATGTTACTTGCAAAATCGCCATCTGAAAACAATGGAAAAAGCCCGGCTATCACAATCAGAATGCAGAATACAGCCCCACAGCGAAGCCATGCGCCTGCCGCAGCTTTTTCCGTCGTGCCACGCGCCTGCGTCCTGCTGTCTGAAACATATAGCAAATACAGCAGCCCCTCGCACAGAGCCGCTGCAGTCATTACCGGCGGCTCTGCCGCCTCTCCGAAAACAAGCAGCAATAAGGCGATGCATACCACATGAAGATAAAAAAGCGGCTGCCGCGGTTTTCTTACGATTTCGCAGGCCGACATTCCTATCAGGAAGGCAAACAAAGCCAAAACCATGCGCATTGCCGCCTTCGCATCGCCTTCAATGCGGAAGATGTGATAGTTTCGCGGATGAAGCTGTTTAAAATCATCAATTACCTGATTCAGAAGCGCAGCACACCCATCGGTAAAAGTCGGAAGTAAAATCAGCGCAAGCGCTGCTGCCATGCCAAATGCGGCAGTATATACCATCCATCCTCGCTCTTCAAATTTCTTTGCAAGACAGCAGACACCCACTCCGAAAATGCCGCATAGCGCTGCTGAAAGACAGCCTTCAAGCGAAAGGATTCCGCACAGGACATAAAACTCCCCTAAAACGAGCAGCGCAGCCACAATCGGTGTTATTTCTTTTTTTCTTATTTTTTCTATCATAAAGCGCTAAACCTCTGCGTAAATTCCATTTTCCCTGAATGTCTGATATTCTCTGACATCCAGAACCGATATGTTTGTTTCTGCGGGCAGCAGCTCCGTCATGCTGCCGTTTCCTGCGGTCAGCAGGATGATATGCGCGTATTCCATGTTCGCTTCCGCAAGACGCGCAAGCACGCCTTGTGCATCTTCCCGTATGCCTGCCGCCAAAATATCCGGCATTGCGGCATTCAGCGCCTCCTCACCGTCGATTTCACAGTGACGGATTGCATTTCTTTCCTGGTCCATCCACGCAATGTGATGTTCGTAATTCTGCTCGCATAACTCCATCGAAAGCGAAATCGCAATTTCACCAAGGGCTTCGGCGATTTCCGGCTGTGCAGAAATCGTATTTTCCTGCTGCGTATTGTCCATCAAAATAAGCAGCGAATTTTTAATTGGAAGACCGAATTCGCGTACAATAAGTTCATCTGCTTTTTGAGAGAGTTTCCAATGAATCTGTTTTAACGAATCGCCCTGCTTATAGCTGCGCAGTGCGTAAGTCTCGCTTGCATCGAAGCCCGCCTTATACTGCGAATACTCATCGCTCTCGATGTCTGTCACCTGCCCCGGCGCAATGCTCAGATTCGTCGGATAAAGCTGCGGCAGAACCAGCGATGCAGTGCTGCGCTCCGTGTGCCTTTTTGCTCTATATATGCCAAAAACGTCGCAGCAGCGTACTTCTTCAATGTTTAGGAGAATTTTGCCGCAGCGAGGAAGGGATATGCTCTTTCTCACTGCTTCCTCCGATTTCCCCGGCAATGCAAACGGAACCGATAGTGTGCTCTTTTCTGCTGTGAGAAGATTTTTACAAGAAATCACGCATTCTCCCCTGCTGCAGCTAAAACGTGTGCGATTACGCATACTTAGGGAAATTTGCAGCTCCGTGTTTTTTTGCAGAGAAGGGCTGCATTGTATTTCTGCGGAAAGATTCCTGCAAATAAATCGCGTAAGCGGAATTTCAGCGGCTTCACATAAGAGAGACGCGGCTGCGATAAAGACAGCGGTCTGGTTTTGCCCCACAATCCAGATAAAAATCCAGACAAGCAGCCAAATTCCGTATAGGATTCTGCTTTTTTTCATTCGTTTCCTCCAAGGTTCGATTGTGCCAATGCCTAAACGCCGTCCGGCCGCGGTGTGCTTCGGATAATTTCATTCAGAATATCCGCCGCCGTCGTCTCGGTAATCTTGGCTTTTGAAGTTAAAATCATCCTGTGTGCGCACACATCCTGAAAAACTCCTGTCACATCATCGGTCAGCACGTAATCCCGTTTGCGGATATAGGCCCCTGCCTTCGCCATGCTGCTGACAGCAAGCGCACCTCTCGGGCTGACACCGAGCACCGTGAGCGGGTGCTTTCTGGTTTCAAAACTGAGTGTCGTAATGTACTCCAAAATTTCATCACTGATATGAACCGACTCTGCTTCCTTTTGCATCTGCACGAGTTCTGCGGCTTCTGCCACACGTTCCACCGATGCGAGAGGGTTTCCTGCCTGCCGATCTCTGAGAAGGTTTACCTGACTTTCAAAATCCGGATACCCCATCTCCAGTTTAACCATGAAACGGTCCAGCTGGGCCTGCGGCAGCAGCTGCGTTCCTGCCGAGCCCACCGGGTTTTGCGTGGCGATTACCGTAAACGGCTGAGGCAGCTTGTAGGTCTTTCCGTCCACCGTCGCCTGTTGTTCCTCCATTACCTCCAAAAGCGCAGACTGCGTTTTGCTGGAGGTTCGGTTGATTTCGTCGGCAAGCAGCAGATTTGTCATTACGACGCCCGGTTTAAACACGAAGTCTCCTTTGTTCTTGTCATACATGGAAAATCCCACAATATCCGATGGCAAAACGTCCGGGGTGAATTGAATACGCGCGTAGTCCAGTCCGAGCGCTCTGCTGAAGGCAAGCGCGGTAGTGGTTTTCCCGGTTCCCGGCACATCGTCCAGCAAAACATGCCCTTTCGCAATCATCGTCATCAAAATTTTCTCTAAGACGAGGTCTTTGCCGACAATTACTTTTTTCACTTCGCTTAATATTTTTTCTGCTTGATGCTTCATTTTCTTTTCCTACCATTCTTTATAAAAATTGTGATCGCTTGCGCCGTAGCCTCCGCCCGCGGCTGCTGAAAATCCGCCGATGTCCTTGCCGAGCGCCAGCGTATAGCGGAACCGTACGACCGAGCCATCCTGCGGTTTGCATACATTGATACCGTAACCCGGATATTTTCCGTTATAGGAATACATCCAGCCCGACCATCTGTAGAAGTCAAACTCACCCAAAGAGTCCATCGAAGCAGGTTTCGGGGAGAAACCGCTTCCTTCGTCCAGACCGTCGTCAATAATCAGTTTCATCAGCTCCGGATCAACCGAGTAACCGTTGCAGATTCCGGGCTTGCCGATACTTGCCAGATAATGTCCTCCGTTGTCCTGATAGGTGTAGCCGTATTCCTCTAAGGCTTTTCGCATGATGTCCGTGAGCGAGCTGCCGCCCGGTACTTCGATATAGGTAGGCGGTATCAGATAGCCCAGACCGATTGTCGTCGCCTCCATGCTGAATTTCACCCTGACATTACCCTTTTCGTAGTAGACCTTCCACGTTTTAGTCGCGGTATAGCCGTCGTAGTCCGTCACCGTAACCGAAATTGTATTTTCACCCTCTTCGGTCAGATACGTATTATAACCGAACCATGCTCCGGTCTGCGCCATAGGCTGGCTGATTTTCCGCCCGTTGACGCGAACGTCAAAATTGTTGTAATAAAGCTGCTCGTTATTCCAGCTCAGCGCTGTAATATTCGTGATAATATCGGGATTTTTAAACAACATGCCGTTTTCGAGATTGAAAATCTGGTCCTGTATTTCAACCTGCGCATAAATCGTAGGCTGTTTGTCCTCAGGAGTCGCCTCCGGCGCCCTTTTCAGCATGATGATATATTTGTACGACTGATCGTTTCCGTCTGAATCAGTGTAAAAAATCCAGATATATTTCCAATGTCTCTGGCTGATGGTGCCGTGATAGTAACCGTCACCGCCCGGCTTTACAACCTTATCGTCAAATTTCACCTGGCGGATTTTTTCTTTTCCGGTCTCTTTATGCAGATTTACCTTGAATTTATAGTCTTCGCTTTCGCCCTTGTAAATGACCTCCTCGCGTATGTGCATCGGCTGCTTCGTGTCATTTGTGATAACCGTATCCGAAATCGTCGTAGTGATTTTGAAAGCATCCGCCTGATAGATTACGGTATAGACCTCCGTCACACGGTCAGTTCTGCCGCCTGCCGAGATTGAAATCTTGTTCTCCCCTGCCTCCAATGCTGTCGTGAAGCTGTCATGCTTTCCGCTGATTTCGCGCCCGTTCACTTTAACGGTCGCTTCCAGCCGCTTGGTGCCTTTCATGCCGTAGGCAGTGAAGTCAATTTCTTCCTGCGGTGTTGTGCAGTCATGCAGATTCGTGATAATCAGTACGCGGTCGCCCTTCGAGTAGTAGACGGTATACGCCTTCGAAGCGGTAATATAGTTTTTTCCGTCAAAATAAACGACCTCAACCAGAATCGTATTCTGTCCTTCCGCAAGCTTTATTTCAAAGCCCTTCGTCTGCCCGCTGTAGGTCTTCTCGCTGCCGTTTACGGTAACTGCTATTCCGGATACCGTCAGCTCCGGCTTCAGATGCGTAATTGTAAATGTATAGTCTTCCTCATCGAGAATGTCTCCCTGAATAATGCTCGTTTCAAAATATTTTTCAAGGTTTCCGTCCTCTTCGTCTCCGTCTTGTCTTCCCGGATCAAAGCCGGGCACTCCGTCCCCGTCCTCGTCATCGCCGGGGAGATGATCCTTAATGTCTAAAATATCCGAAACATCCAAGGGGCCGTTCGATAAGTCGAACCTGCTGCTGTCCCAGATATTCCCGTCGTCAAGAACCTTACCCGGAGAAGTCCGATCTTTCGGCTTGTCTGTGTCGTTTTTTTCATTTTTATGGTTTTCGGACTGCTCATTCTTCTCTTCGGACTTTTTATCGTCCTCTTTCTGCTGTTCGTCCTCGATTTCTTCCTGCGTTTTTCCTGCGCTGATATTGGCGTTATCGATTTCACTCAAAATATCCTCGTCATAAAGCAGATCCTGCGCCGATGTGAACATAGCAGAGGCAGCCTCTGCCTCCGTAATGGGATTCTCGGGTACGCCGTTTTGAAAACGTATACCGGTAATCACCAAAACGAGACAAAAGGCTGCGATGGTGGCAATCCTGATGTATTTCTGCCCTTTTTTCATTTTATTTTCTCCGCCTGCCTGCCGTTATTTTCTCCGGCTGTGTTTTGCTGCCGCAAACCACTTGATTAATCCGCCGCCGATACCGACCGCTGCTGCAATGCCGATAAGCATAAAGAGAATGCTCCAATCGAATGGCGTATTTTCTCGCGAAATCGGATTTTCCTTCGTAACCTGAACCGTTTCCTCCGGTGTCAGTCCCCCGGTTTTTTCGATTGCGCCCGCCTCATTCAGCACTGCGCCCGCTGTCGAAATGCTGCCTTTGTCCGCACCGTTTGCAGAAATTGTGCGTACATCTCCGTTCCACCTCAAATCCGATGGTCTGAACGGCTGCCCGGAAATCTTGACTTCGGTATCTGCGTTCGGCTGCTCGTTATCCGGCACAGGCTGCGGCTCCTGTTGTGTCAGTCCTAAATCGTTGCCCTTTGCGTTGATGGTGATGACCTTCTGTTTCTCTCCGCTGTCATTTACCAGTTTCTCCAGAGTCTTTCCTTCGAGCACGATTTCGTCGAATATCGTTTTA
>CABQMM010000031.1 GCA_902465215.1 uncultured Bacillota bacterium | reverse complement strand
AATACCAGGAGACGAAAAGACCGACAAGAATAATCGCTATACATAAAACAATATCTGCTTTTTTAATCATATAAACTCCCTATGAAAGGTTGAATAAACTATGAAAAATAAAATATCAAAGACATGCCCCGCAGCAAAGAAGCTTTGCGCGCTGGCGATTGCCTTAATCCTTATTATATCACAAACTGCATGTACCGAAAACCAAAAAAACAATGCAAACACGGGCGTAAGCAAGACCGGATTTTATTTGGATACAATCTGTACGATTACGATTTTCGGCGTGGAAGATTCGAACGGAGAGTTTTCGGAACTTTCGGAGGACGAACTGAATCAAAAACTTTTGCTGCTGATTACGGATGCCTTTCAGATCTGCGATAAGTATGAAAAAATGCTGAGCAAAACAATCGAAACTTCCGACATCGCACGCGTCAACGCAGCAGGCGGGAAAGCTGTAAAAGTCAATGATGAGACTATCGAGGTAATTCAGAAAGGAATCCGGTACGGAGAGCTGTCGCAGGGCGCCTTCGATATTACCATCGGTAAGGCGACCGACCTTTGGGGCTTTCGAGAGGCTGAGGCAGGTGAGGAAACAGAAAGCGGCATGAGCGGACAGGTTCCGGATGCGGATGTGCTGGCGGAAACGATGAAGCATGTAGATTGGAGCAAAGCTAAGATCAAGGGAAATACGGTTCAGCTGGAAGATTCAGAAATGGAGCTCGACCTCGGCGGAATTGCAAAAGGATATATCGCGGACAAGGTGACACAGTTCCTTGAAGCTGCAGGCGTGACAAGCGCGATTGTTGACCTCGGCGGCAATATTGTGGCGGTTGGGGGTAAAGCGGAAAGTCTGCTCGACACAAACGAAGCGCACAGTAGTTTTAAGATCGGAATTAAAGACCCGCAGTCTGCAAGCGGCGGATTAATCGGCACAATCCTAGCTGCCGATAAAACGGTTGTAACCTCCGGAACATACGAGCGCTATTTTGTCGCCGATGGAAAGAAATATCACCATATTTTAGACAGTAAGAGCGGTATGCCGACCGATACGGATGTTTTATCCGTTACAATTATCTCAGAGAAAGGCCATTCCGCGGACTGCGACGCGCTGTCGACAAGCTGTCTGGCGCTGGGCGTTGAAAAGGGAATGGCTCTGGTTCAAAGCATTGAGGACACTGAAGCAATCTTTGTGGATACCGATGGACAGATTCATCTGACATCAGAGGAAATCGGTTTTGAAAAGAGCTGATTATCGGCAGCGTCCGAAGCGGACGGAGTGCCGGAAGGCTATGTTTCCGACGCCCATAAAACAGTCAGCTTGTGAATCAGCGAGTCAATTTGCGCAAGCGGAATCTGGCTGTAATAAAAAATTAAAGCGCTGGTTTCCTGGTCGCTGATTTCCGACAGCGGGACCATTTGAAGGCCGAGTGACTTTGCCTCTTCGCAAAGCTGCTCGGCTTTTTTCGCAGAGCGGACTTTTACAGTCAGGTTGATGCCCGAATGCGTGTCAATCGGCGTGATGATGCCTTTGCCGCGTGCAGCGAAGGACTGAAGCACTGTTTGCAATTTTTGAGAATACAGGCTGCGGAGCTTGCGGATTCCGGTGTAATAATAACCGTCCTCCATGAAAAACGCCAGCGTGAGCTGCTCGGATTTCGAGCAGGTCTGTGTGTACTGATGCTTGATGCTGCGGAAAATTTCCGCCATGTTTTCAGGAAGCACCATATAGGAAATTTTCACTGCGGGGAAAAGGGTCGATGAAAATGTCCCCAGATAGACCACGCAGCTGCGGCGGTCCAGTCCTTGAAGAGCAGGAACCGGCTTGCCGAAATAGCGAAGCTCGCTGTCGTAATCGTCCTCGATGATGATGCTGTTGTTCTCTGCAGCCCAGTCTAAAATCTCATAGCGGCGTCCAATCGGCATAACTGCGCCTGTCGGGAACTGGTTCGAGGGATTGACATAGACCGCCGAAGGAATATTCGTTGGAAGCTTGACGATTTCAATTCCGTCCCGGGCAACCGGAATGTGAGAAATCGTAAAACCTGCATCGCGAAACATACTTTGCACGGGGAGATAACCCGGCGCCTCCAGAGAAACGAGCCGAATCCCCATTTTCAGCAAGATACGGGAAAGGTGACTGGTAATTTGTTGTGTTCCGGCGCCGACAACGATTCGCTCAGGACTTGCGGTAACGCCGCGGGAAGCATAGAGGTATTTCGCAATTTCAAAACGCAGCGCGGCCTCGCCCTGCGGGTCGCTCTCAAACAAAAGTAAGTCGGAATACTCATTAAAAACCTTTGCCGCGCATTTTTTCCATTTTACGAAGTCGAAACAGCTTGAGTCCGTGATGTAGGCGGAAGGCTGGAAGGTGAATCCTCCCATTTCGGGAAAGAGAGGAACAGAGTTCGAAGAAACAGAAGTGACAGGCGCGGCGTTGCCAGCCTTTTCCGCGCCGGACGAAACAGCGGAAAGCGGTGAAATTTCTGCGATATAATATCCGGATTTTGGCTTGCTGGTGATGTAGCCTTCTACAAGAAGCTGACTGTATGCCAGTTCGGCAGTCGTGATGCTGAGGTCTAAATCGCGAGAAAGCGTGCGCAGCGACGGCAGCTTTTCGCCGGATTGCATTTCCCCGGAAAGAATCTGCTGCTTGATTGTGTCGTATAACTGTAGATACAAAAATCTTTCGTTATTGCTGTTTTGCTCTAAGAAAATCGGTTTCATTCTCGAATACCCCCAACTGTACATGTAAAAATAACTAAAATTGCTTGTTTTGATGATAACACAATTACGACGCAATTACAATGTACATGCAAAATTCTTTTCGTGCTCTTATTTTTCAAGTACCCCGCCGACCAATAGGTAGTATTCCGGTATACACGTACCGTCCGACCAGAGAATCTCAAAGCCGAAGCAGTCCTTTACCATGTTTACGGCAAGCATTCCCAATGATTCAAGGGCATAACGCATTTTGTCCGGGTGGACACAAGGATGACCGCTGAGACGGGCACATTTTTTGCATTGTACGCATTCCTGTGCGGCAAGCGCTTTGCTGCCGGGAAGAATTCCTTCGAGTGCAAGCATTTCATCATCGTAGAGCCGCTTTTCTGCAAAAAGACGTTCCTGAGCCTCTTCTACCGTCTGTGCGTCCTCATTGGAAATCCGATCGACAATAAAATGCAGGCGCGAAAACTGCTGCCAGTATACTTTCGGATCGAAGTCAAAACCCGGACATGCCCAGGTGCCCGCAAAGCCCGAACATTTCGAGCACCTTTCGTAGGTCACATCATAGTGATAATATTTTTTTATCATTTCATCTATATCCAAATAAGTTTCAAATCTTTCTTTGCTGTACATTTTCAGCCTCCTTTGCTTTTGAATCTTTGTTATTTGCCCATTCCATATAGAAGATGCTGAGCATGATGATGGCTGCCCCAAGCCATGATGTCCAGCTCATTGTCTCTTTCAGAAAAAGAACGGAAAGAATGCAGCCGGATGCCGGTTCGAGTGAAAAGATAACGCCGACACGATTGGACGGTACGACTGCTTCAAAATTGGATTGCAACGTAAACGCTGCCGCACTGCACAAAAGCCCCATCAGAATAATCGCACCAAGGTGGGCCGGAGTTGCTGCACTGTAGTTAAGCTCTCCGGTAAACAAACCGATAATCGTACCCCAAAGCGAAATAAATGCAAGCAAAAAGACTGTAAACAGCGTTGAATCAACATTGTCATTTTTCGCTACTTTTTCAACGAAAAGAATGTGAAGCGAACCTGCAACCGAAGCGACGATACACAGAATATCACCAAAGTTCAGTGAAACGCCGCCCATGCCGGGAGCATAACACAGTAGGAGCATTCCCACCAGACAAATCGTGGCGCTGATGCCGATAATCTTTGAGATTTTTACACGGTACATGATGGCGTTCAGGACCGGAACAATCAGGAAAGACAGGCAGGTAAAAAATGAAGCGCGCACAGAAGTTGTGTAGCGGATTCCTATGATATTAAAGATAAACATCGACGTTAGCACGAACGAAAGCAGGAAGCCGTATTTTAAGGTCTCCAAATTAAAGAGCTTAAATCGTTTCCGGAATATAAGTCCTAAAGCGACTGCCGCAGCTGCAAAGCGAATCGAAATAATATAGAAAGTTGGGCAGTCTTCTACATATTTAATGAGAGGATAACTGAGCCCCCAAAGAAATGCCGCGATGACCAGTCCGGTAAATGCGACGCCTTCAGATGGTTGGTGTTTTTTACTTGTCATTTTTTGTTCTCCTTTTAGTGTTATTAGAGCTGGCTGCACGCCGCCCCTCTTCATAGAAAAATTAAATATCCTGATAGGTAATTTTTTCAAATAACATGCTCTTTACCTGCTTTCACAAAAGTTCGATGTTATCACCGTTAAATTAATTATATAGCAAAACTTCCATTTGTCTAATAAGAATAATCAAGTTTTATAGCAAAATAATTATATTTTCGGACAATGTAATCATTGTATTCAATAAAAAATCTCACTAAAATAAAAATAGAAATGAAAGAACAGGAGGTATCATTATGAGTAATGCTAAAGTTTGTGTAATCACAGGAGCATCCGGCGGTATCGGCGCGGAAGTTGTAAAAAAATATTACAATAACGGCTATGATGTAGTTATGCTCGACATCAATGAAGATGCACTTAAGAAGGTGATGGAAAAGGAAAACTTGGATCCTGCAAGAGTCATCTATAAAGTGCTTGATGTTTCCAGTGAACAGCAGGTAATCGATACAATCGCTGCAATTAAGGGAGAACGAGGCCGAATCGATGTGCTCGTAAACACAGCAGGTATCATAGGAAAATATGATGATTACAGTTTTGAGATCTTTAAGAGAATTTACGAAATCAATGTATTCGGTACTTTCCTCATGATGAAGTATACACTCCCTATAATGCTTGAACAGGGCAAGGGTGCAATTGTAAACTTCGGCTCCTGTTCCGGGATGACAGGCTACACTTCCGAAATCGGATACGGCTCCAGCAAATGGGCGGTAATCGGCATGACAAAGAACGTTGCGAACGAATATGCGCGTCGTGGTATCCGCGCAAACTCCATTTCACCGGGATGGGTTAATACGGATATGCTCAAACAGTCCCTTGAGGAATATAAGGAAACCGGTGACACTGTGAACTTCGGATGCATCGGCCGTCCGGGTGAACCGAGCGAAATGGCAGATGCTGTTTACTATCTCAGTTCCGACGAAGCTTCTTTCGTAAACGGAATCAATCTTCTCGTAGACGGCGGCAAGATGCTGGACTAATCAAATGTTTAAATAATAGGGGGAAATAAAATGTTAAATGAAAGACTGCAAAGAATGAGAACGAAGCTATGGAACTCCAGACCTTGCATCACAGCGGAAAGACTTGTTTTGGCAACAGAAGCATATCAAAAATTTGCGGGAGACGCAATTCCAATCTTCCGTGCAGAAGTTGTAAAATACATCGCGGAGCGCATGACAACTCTGATTATGGAGGATGAACTCATCGTCGGCACTCCGACCAATAAATACAGAGGGGCAAACCTTCATCCGGAGTTTCAGTCAAGCTCATGGTACATAAGTGATATTGACGATTTTCCGGTAAGAACCAAGGACCCATATGACATTTCACCGGAGGACAGAGAACTCATTCTCAAGACACTTCCGTATTGGGAAGGTAAATCTATGGAAGATATGTCCAAGACTGCGCTTCCGGCGCATACGGAAGAATGTATACAGGACGATATTATCACGGTAGGCCTCAGAAACGGCGTTTCCGGCGAAACGACCTGCGACCATGAAAAAATTCTTACGGTAGGTCTTAAAGGCTATATGGATGAATGCCGCGAGAACATTGCAAAGACTCCGGGTACGAGCAAAGAGGATCAAGAAAAGATTAACTACTGGAAGGCTTGCATCATTCAGTGCGAAGGTTTGATTATCTACGCGCACAGAATGGCAGAAGAAGCGGAAAGACAGGCTGCCGCATGCACAGACGAAAAGCGTAAGAAAGAACTCCTTACAATCGCTGAAAACTGCAGAGTTGTTCCAGAGCTTCCGCCGCAGAACTTCCAGCAGGCATTACAGTCCATCTGGTTCGTACATGTATACTTCCACATCGAAGTATGTACAACCGCAAATGGATTCGGAAGATTCGACCAGTACATGTGGCCGTATTACAAAAAAGATGTAATTGACGAAAAGAACATCACACAGGAGGAAGCGCTTGAAATGCTCGAATGCTTCTATCTGAAGGCTTGTGAAGTTTATGAAGTAAGAGACAAATGGTATGCGACATCCTTCGCAGGCTACCCGATGTGGGAAATCCTCGTTGTAGGCGGACAGACCCGTGACGGAAAAGATGCTACAAATGAGTTATCCTATCTCTGCCTGGAAGCTGCAATCAGCTTAAGACAACGCAGCCGGTAATGGCAGTCAGAGTTTGGGACGGAACGCCGGAAGAACTCATACGCAAGGGCTGCAAGATGATTCAGGAAGGACAGGCAAATCCGGGATTCTTCAATGATTACGCTGCCATGAAGATGACGCAGGGAAAAGGCTGCACCATCGAAGAGTCAAGAGACTGGACAATCGTTGGCTGCATCCAGCCGGGTCCGGGAGGCGGCTCGACAGACGGTTCCCCTGACGCAGGTTATGTCAACATGGGCAAGATGATTGAGTTTGTTCTGCATAACGGCGTTGACCCGTCGACGGGCAAGCTCATGGGACTTCAGACCGGAGATCCGAGAGACTTCAAGAATATTGAAGAATTCAAGGATGCGCTGAAAAAGCAGATTCTCCACCATTACAAACTTGTAACGGAAGGCTATAAGATTATGCAGAGCATGCATATGCTTAGATTCCCGGTTATCTTTGCATCAATGGTTACAAAGGGCTGTGTGGAAAGCGGCAGATCTGTTCAAGAAGGCGGCGCAAAATACAGCACAGCCGGTCTTTACATTACGGGCGCGGCGAATATGGCAGACTCGATTGAAGCAATCCAGAAATGCGTATTTGAAGATAAGGACATTACGATGGATGAACTCATCAAAGCGCTTGACAATAACTTTGAAGGCGAAGAGCGTATGCGTCAGCTTTTGCTGAACAAGCCTGAAAAATTTGGTAATGATAAGGAACATGTAGACGGAATTTACAGAGAAATGATGCACTTTATTGCGGACAATGTTCAGACTTGGCCGGATGCAAGAGGCGGCTGGTACTCCTTCAATGTTCACTCTCAGACAGTAAACGTATCGCACGGTGCAGTCTGCGGAGCGACACCTGACGGGAGACTCGCAGGCGAGCCTTTCTGCGATAACGCTTCTCCGATGATGGGACGCGATAAGAGCGGTCCGACTGCAACGGTTAAATCCGTAGCATCCATGGGACAGGACGCATTCCATGACGGCGCTTTATTCAACCTTCGTTTCGACCCGAAGGGCGTGGAAGGTGAAAAAGGCTTAGAAAGCATTGAAGGCGTAATCAAAACATACTTCGACCACGGCGGAGAACATATTCAAATTAATGTTGTCGATACAGCAACACTTAAGGATGCACAGAAACATCCTGAAAACTATAAAGGTCTGATGGTTCGTGTAGCGGGCTATATGGCTTACTTCACCGAACTCGACAAGAGCGCGCAGGATACGATTATCTACAGAACCGCACATTTTGAAAAGGCCGAATAGGGAGACGGAAATGGAAAATAACGCACGCAGAGCACTCGTTGGAGCGATACAGAAGTTCAGCACGGAAGACGGTCCGGGCATTCGGGCAACTGTATTTCTCAAAGGGTGTCCTCTGAGCTGCAAATGGTGTCACAACCCGGAGCTTATCAGCTTCAAGCAGCAAATCATTGAAATGCCGAACAGTTGTATTAAATGCGGGTATTGCCTTGCGCACTGCCCGCAGAAAGCCATCTTTGTCGGCGAAACTGACCAAAAGATTCATGTAAACCGTGAGCTTTGCGACTGCTGCATGGAGTGCACGAAATTCTGCTATGCAGAGGCACTCAAGGCAGTTGCCAAGGAAATGACGGCAGAAGAAATCATGGCGGAGGTTTTGCAGGACAAAGGCTTTTATGAACACACGGGAGGCGGAATGACCATCAGCGGAGGCGAAATGCTTTCGCAGGCGGATTTTGCGGAGGAACTGATACTTTTGACGCGTGAAAACGGTGTCCGCGTCTGCTTGGACACATCGGGGTTCGGCGATGGCGATGCATTGATGAAGCTTGCAAAATATGACAATGTGACGAATATTCTTTATGACATGAAGTCGATTGACGATGAAATACATAAGGAATATGTCGGACAGAGCAACGAAATGATTCTTGAAAACTTAAGAAGGCTGGCAGCAGATCCCGTTACGAATTCAAAAATCCAAATGAGAATGCCTCTTATGCACGATGTGAACGATACTTGGGAGATTATTGAAAAGACTGCCGATTTCTATAAAGAAAACGGAATCACGCATGTAACGCTTCTGCCGTATCACAATTTGGGACTGGCGAAAATGCGGAATCTCGGCGGAAGTCCGGTCGATTTTACAACGCCGTCGGATGAGTATGTGGATGAAATCAAAAAATACTTTGAGGAACATGCCGGCATGCTCGTAGAAATTTTAGGAAAAACAAAGTAAATATACTCTCACACCTGAAAAGCGAGGGAAAAGCCGAAATGTTTCGGTCCCCTCGTTTTTTCGTGGAAAGGTGCTGTGCTTTTTAAATCAATTCATATTTTAGTAGGAATCTTGCGGCATTGACAAGATCCGGGAATAGCCGGACTGCACTTCGGGAAACAAAGATGCTGGAAGCCCCTTTTTCCTTCATGCTGTATGCGGCTAAAAACGCAAACATTTTTAGGTTAGCGACATCCTTAATATCGCTGGCGATT
>CABQMM010000030.1 GCA_902465215.1 uncultured Bacillota bacterium | reverse complement strand
GATTTTAAAAATGCCAGAAAGAATCCATATGTTCAAAAAGAAAAGAAACAGATTACGATTAATTTAAATACCGATGTGGTGGAATACTTTAAGAAGCAGGCGGAGTTTTCAGGCATTCCGTACCAGACCTTGATAAACCTATACTTGACGGATTGCGTAGTAAATAAAAGAGAATTACAGCTATCATGGGTTTAATTTAAGCAGGGGCAAACATCTAAGAGGCAGATGTTCGCCTCTTTTTTTCTGCAAAAACGCAGGCCGTGGCGAACTTTTGGGGCATACTATTCCCAAACGAGGAGGTCTGAAAATGAGTAAAAATCACATTTACGATATTATTATCATAGGCGGCGGCCCGGGCGGCTACACCGCCGCATTGTATGCGGCAAGAGCGGGTCTCGACCTGATTGTTATCGAGAAACAGTATGCAGGCGGACAAATGGCGTTGACGGAGCAAATTGACAACTATCCCGGCTTTGACGATGGTGTTGACGGGTTCTATCTTGCAGAGAAGATGAAAAAACAAGCGGAGCGCTTCGGGGCAGAGAGCAAATCTGAAGAGGTTATATCCGTTGATTTAACGGCAAATCCGAAGGTCATAAAAACCAAAACGCAAACATACTATGCGAAGTCAGTAGTGATTGCAACCGGAGCAAGCGCAAGAAAACTGGGTTTGACGGGTGAAGAAGAACTGCTTGGACGAGGGTTAAGTTACTGCGCCGCCTGTGACGGGATGTTTTTTAATGACAAGACCGTTGTTGTGGTCGGAGGAGGCAATTCCGCAGCGGGGGACGCTCTGCTCCTGAGCCGCGTCTGTCGAAAGGTCGTTTTAATCCACCGCGGCGAGAAGCTGCAGGCAACGCAAATCTATCATGCACCGCTGATAAATACGGACAATATAGAGATCAGGCAAAACAGTACGGTAACAGAGCTTTTGCATGATAATAAGCTGAGCGGTGTCCGCGTAAAGGATATGGGAAGCGGCGAAGAAAGTATAATCGGCTGCGAAGGAGTATTCGTATGTGTGGGTAGAAAGCCGGAAACGGAGCTTGTAAAAGGGCAGCTCGATTTGGATGCAAACGGCTATATTATCGCAGGAGAAGATACGAAGTGCAATATCCCGGGTGTATACGCCGTGGGCGATGCGCGAACCAAACCACTCCGGCAAGTCGTTTCCGCGGCAGCCGACGGTGCAGTCTGCGTGCAGATGGCGGAGGAGTTTTTGACAGCGACGGTGTAACAAAAAAACTTGTTTGTTCAAGTTGGACAAACAAGTTTTTTCAAATGGTTTTATCTTGTACAAGTTATGGAATCAGTCGACGATATCTTCGAGTCTTCCGGTTTGGATAGCCTCGAGATTTCGCTTAATCTTTTCCTCGTTCCAGTCCCACCAACGCAGCTTTAGCAGTTTATCGACAGTTTCGTCGTCGAAACGTCTGCGAATCGGCTTGGCGGGAATGCCGCCGACAATCGTGTACGGCGGAACATCTTTGGTTACTACGGCGCGACTTCCGATAATCGCACCATCGCCGATGGTTACACCCGCAAGGATGAGAGCCTCGTATCCAATCCAGACATCGTTTCCGACTGTAATATCACCCTTGTTATCCCATGCCCGTGCAATGGAGTCCACATCTGTCGGAAGCCCCCACTCTTCAAAGAAGATTGGGAATGGGTAAGTCGAAAGACTTCCGAGTGCGTGATTTGCGGCGTTAAAGAGGAACTTCGTACCGCAGGCAATCGAGCAGAATTTGCCAATTTTGAGTCGATCGTGATTGCATTCGGGATAGTGGTACAGAACATTGTTCCGCTCGAAATCCCGGGGATCATTCACAAAATCGTCGTACATCGTGTAGTCGCCGATTTCAATCGTTGGATCTGTAATAACATTTTGAAGATATACCGTTGATTTTCCCTGCGAACGAGGGTAGATTTTCCATTTTTCTATCATTTTATTTACCTCCGAATGGTTAGAATTTAAGAATTATGCCATTCGGAACATTACAATGCAGAGCTTCACCGCATACCACCTCGATTCTTTTGCAGACGGGCACAACAGAAATCCGCGCCCACATGCGTCCTGATATTCATTCTATCACTTTAACGCTTCGTTTTCAATAGCAAGCACTGAACGCTGGCCGCATATCATCAATTTGCCCACGGGGGATATTGTAGTGCTTTGCCAGGTGTTCCCAGTTGTCGCGTACAATCCGCAGAATTTCGGCGGAGAAGCTTTGCGCCTCTTCTTTCGTGATTCCAAAGGAAACGGCCGCATCCAGTGCAAGGGGAACAGAAATTCTGTTGTCATCTTCATTTACATTCAGAGCCAATTCATCTCCGTAAGGGACAGGATTTACGTCATAAAGCGGAGAAAGCGTCCATCCTTTTTTTTCTAAAATAAAAGCATGGTTTCGGAGATGGTCGTCTGTATTTGAAACGGCCATGCTGAAAAGAATGCGCTTCCACAGCTCAATGAGGTCTCTTTTTGGCCGACTCCCGTTTGCTTTGATGAATGAGGCAATATCGATGTAGCTTGTGCCATCGACAGCAGAAGCACCGTCGGTTTTTCCGAGTAAAGTCATAGCGGACGCAAAGTGGACGCGCTTCTTTCCGTCACGGTCAAAACGACGAACCAAAAAAGTGCTGCCGAGTTTTGAAAAGGTTTCAAGGCGTGATTCGGGTACATTAAGACCGCACATCCGAGCTAAATCATGCACAACTTTTTCCCATGCACCCGTATTGTTGTCATCATTTTTTGAAGGGAATTTTGCAATCCAAAGTTGTCCGTCAGGGTCAATCACAGTCGCTTTCGGACGCGCGCCGCCTAAAGAGGAACCCGGCCGGAGCAGCTGATTGAGCCACTTTTCGTTTAATGGTGTCGTATCATCCTCAAACCGGCGGGAAGCCTCTTCCAAGGTTCTTAAACTTGCCCATGGCGGGGTAGCGGTCTCGCTATCATTTGAAAGGAAATCGCCTGTCTCTTCAAGCTTGAAACGAAGGCCGCCGATTCGGGATTCATCATACACACCCAAAAGAAAGTCACTTTCATTTAGCTTGCGAGGCTTCCGTTTTTCCTTTTCGGCAAGACTGCGTTCTTTTTTCGTCAGAAGAAGCCTTCCCCAGCGATCCGGTGAGGAGTCCGCAAACATACCAAATATTCGCCCCTCATACGGAAACTGTCTTCCGCCGTATGGTGCCAAAGCAGGATCAAGTGAGACGGAAAGCGAGGTCTGTTTCAGCCATTTGTTATCATATTCAAAGGAATAACTCTCGCCGCCTTTTATAGGGTCGACAAAAAGCCTGCCAAGCAAAACAGGCGTATTAAAACCGAAATCATCATAGACAAGGATTGTTTTCGAAGCATTCATATTTAGTCCCCTTTCCGCGAAGCCCGCTTACGCGTAACCAGCTGTAAGTCCTGCATTTCTCTGCCCATTCGGTCGTCTTTCGCCACGAGCAGAAGGTCGCGATCCATATTATTCAATGCGTGCAGAACGGCAGCATAAATGCCGATTGAAACGGATGGACTGCCGTTTTCCACATTCCAAAGGGAAGCGCGGCTGATTCCGGCACGCTCCGCAACTAATTTCGCAGGGAGATCGCGGCGCAGCCGTGCGAGCTTGATTTGTTCACCCATAGTTTTTAGTATGTCCTCGGTCACAGGTAATATATGATAAGCAGTTTTACTCATAAAAGATTCCTCCTAATGTCAATAATTATAAACAAATATAGCAATTATGTCAATAATTATGGAAGTTAAAATAGATGACCATGAAGGAAAGAAGAAAAAATGTAAAGCATACTTGACATTTAAAAACAAAGTGCTATAATAAGTAATGTAAAGGACGCTTTACATAAAGGAGTGCATATGAAAAACAGAATTGAAGAAATCAGAAAAGTGCGCAGCATCAATCAGGAAGAGCTGGCTAAGGCGCTGGGCGTGTCGAGGCAGACGATCAGCTCGCTCGAAAACGGCAGATACAACCCGTCGATTGAGCTTGCGTATAAGTTGTCGAAATATTTCGGGATGACGATTGAAGAGGTTTTTATTTTTGAAGAGTAGAAAGAAGGCAGGAAATGAGAGATTGGAATAAGAGAATTTATTTATCGATATTTTGGATTTTGATAGGTGCGGCATTGTTCGGACTTGGAACCTTTGACATAATCGATTCGTTTTGGGGCGGCATGGGAAGCGGGCTCATAGCTGTAGGAATCGTGCAGACCGTGCGATGGGTGCGTTATCGCAGTAATTCTGAGTTCAGAGAGAAATTTGACACGAGCGCAAATGACGAAAGAAATCGTTTTCTCTCGAATAAGGCCTGGGCATGGGCAGGATACATAAGCGTACTGACAGGAGCTGCCTGCGTGATTGTATTTAAGGTTATGGGCAAAGATGAACTCAGCTTGTTTTGCTCGATGGCGGTGTGCCTGCTGCTCGTGCTTTACTGGGTGTGCTATTTCGTTTTAAACAGAAAATACTAAGGGGATGATAAAATGGGGAATATGGATGTAATGAAAATTGAAAATCTGACGAAACAGTACAAAGGATTTCGGCTGGATAATGTAAGCTTGAGAATAAAACCGGGGGAAATCGTGGGTCTGGTCGGCGAAAACGGTGCAGGCAAGAGTACGCTGATGAAAGCGGCGCTTGGAATCTGTCTTTTGTTCGGAGCATTCATTATCCCGCTTCTCACCTACTTCGGCGCAGAAAAGGCAAGGCTCATAATGATGGGCGTGATTGCGATTCCGACGGTGCTGGCATATGTGGTGCTCGATAAGGTGGACCTTTCGGGCATGGTGATTACAGATGCACAGGTAAAACTCATCATTGCAGGCGTGATTGTGGCAGTGATACTGATTGTGGTGCTGTCGTATTTAATCAGCGTGAAAATCTTTCAGAAAAAAGAATTTTAGACAAAAAGAAGCTGCCGCTCAGCTTCCGTTAATTCGGAGAGGCGGGCAGCTTTTTGATTATTTCGATAAGCTGGTCGAAGCGTGCGGGCACCGTCGTTATGTCTAAAAACTCTTTCTCGCTGTGCGGGAAGCCGCCTCCCGGGCCGCAGCCGTCCAGAATCGGAAGGCCTAAACAGGCAAGGCGGTTGGCATCAGAGGTTCCTCCTGCTTTGACATAAGCAAGGTTAAGCGGCGCCAGCGTCTGCATCATCTGCTTGGCAGCTTCGGTGATTTCTAAAGGCGGATAGTGGCTGATTGCAGTAAAGGTGACTGACGCGCCGGAAAGATGCGGTTTTGTCTCCATTTTCGACATTGCGCGAAGGATTCGCTCATATTCACGATGGCTTGTATAGCGAAGCTCCATCTTTGCGGAGGCGTGGGCGGGAATCACATTGAGCGCAGAGCCGCCTTGCATAAGACCGACATTAATGGAAGTACCGCGCTCAAGATTTTGGAGCTTGGAAAAATCGACGATAATTTTAGAAAGCTCAAGGATTGCGCTGACGCCTTGATGCGGTGCGGTTCCCGCATGAGAAGCGACGCCTGAAACTTCGATGTCGAATTTGGCAATTCCTTTTCGTTCATTTACGAACTGACCCTGCTTGCGCTGGCCTTCGAAGATAAAAATATGACGACAGTTTGCCGCGAATTCCCGAAGCAGAGGCGTGCTGTCGGGGGAGCCGATTTCTTCGTCACTGTTCAGTGCGATGGTAAAGGAAAACGCAGGGTGTTCCTTGCGTAAATATTCCGCCAGATATAAAATCAGAAGCGCGCCGGCTTTCATGTCGACTGTCCCCGGACCGTAAACGAAATTGCCCTCGTGGCGGAACGGCCTTTTGGAAACCGTGCCGGACGGAAAAACGGTGTCAATATGTCCGCTGAAAAAGTAATCATAAGAAGCAGAGCCCGGTGTCTTTGTAATCACGACCGGGCGCCTAAGCGAACCGACTCTGTGCAGGGTGGTTTCAAGACCTGCCTTTTCAAAGCGCTCCTTAAAAAAGGAGGCAACCTGAAGGTTGCCCTCAATATCAGCGCTTCCACTATCTATATTTATTAAAAACTCTAAATCGTCTAAAAACGATTCTAAAGGAAATGCTGTCATTTCAATGGTTCTCCGTTTTTAAAATTATTAAAACGCTTCATAAGAAATTGCCTCTCCGTTCTCGAAGAAGACTGTATAGCCATGTCCGGGCTCCGGAATCCAAGCCCAAAAGGTTTCTTTTTCCTCCGGGAAGAAGCCTTCCATCGCGGCTGCGATGACTCCGCCATGGCAGACAACAATTGATACGGCGTCGTTGCCGTTATGACGGCAGGAAAGCTCCTTCAATCGCTGATAACCTAAAAGCTCCTTTATTCCTTCTTTAATGCGTGAGAAGAAGCTGAAAACGGAATCGCCGCCGTCCGGGAACGTGAAAGTACTGCTGGAATCCCCACCTGAGCGCATCCATTCGGCGAATGCCTCACGATGCGTATCCGCAGCTTCAATTTCCTTAAAACTCATGCCTTCCCATGCGCCGAAATTCATTTCCTGAAGCAAAGGAAGCGCTTTATGCGGAACATCCCCGTAAATGGTGCAGAATGTCTCTTCCGTTCTGCGCAGTCCCGAGGTATAGCAGTCTGCGTGATCAAGCGGCGGATAAATGTTTTGCTCCTTGAGTGTTTTCAACGCCGCAATGCCTTCTTCCGTTAGAGGAATATCAAGACTGCCATAGTACCAGCCCTTCTGATTTCCCTCGGTAATTCCGTGTCGTATAAAATGAATGTATGACTTCATAGTGTACTCCTTCTATTTCAGTTTTTGTCCGAGCCCGCAAAAAACACGGTGAACTTCATCGGATTCTTTTCCGAGCCACAGCAGCGTTCTTCCGACGCTTTCCCGCCACGCCCGTCTGTCCGGTTCAATGGGAACGACGCCTTGCGAAATATCGTCAACTATCCATATTTTGTCGCAAAGCGGTTCATTATATGTCTTTAAAACATCTTTTGCCTCGGCGCCTTCAAGCACGCAGGCATAGATGAATTTTTCCAAACCACAGATGACTTTTTTTGAAAGGTCAATCGACAAATTTTCCTCACAGAAAAAAATATCTTCATCGCTGAAATTCCAATGTTCTTTCGCATATTCCAGTTTCCCCTGATATGCGCCGCCAAAAACTAAAATCATATCAATCTCCTAAACTTAACATAAAACAAGTGCGAAAACGCCCATAAGTTCGCCCCAGATAATACCGAAGCCTGCGATGTCTCCACTCATGCCGCCATCAGGCAGCCGAGCGCAGTGAATGCACTCACCAGCGCAGTTGCAATCAGGTAGCTTGAGGACCAGAATGCCAGTACTGAAATAATCGCAAGCAGGATGCAAAGCAGGATGATGCCCTGCTTTTTCGTGGATTTTTTTGAAGCAGCAGGTTCTTCTGTGGTTTCTTCGGTCTCGCAGCTCGCAATCTCTTCGGTCTCTTCGGAAGTTTCAGCTGTTTCAATTATCTCCGAAATCTCAGCCGCTTCCAATACTTCAGAATTAACGAGAGCTTCCGCCTCTTCCTGCATCTGCGCATACTGGCTCTGCCCCATCGGTTTGCAAATCAGGACATGAAGTCCCGAAACCGCGCGGCTTAAGACTACAATCATAACCATATTGGCGAAGTCTACGCCTGTTGTCACTGCCGTGGAGAGAAAGCAGAAATAACCTAATATTAAGAAAATCATGCTGACAACCGCAAATGCTCCGGTATTGCTGTCTTTCAGGATTCTTTGTCTTTCTTCGAGCGGACGGCGCGACATAATCGCATCGCAGCAGTCCATAAAACCGTCCATGTGCATGAAACCGCACAAAGCAAACGGCAGGAATGTAATTAAAAATGCCACCACAAAGAACGGAAAACCTAAGTACACCAGACCGAAGTAAACCGCACTCCAGATGATTCCGATAACCAGTCCGATAAGCGGAAGAAATCCCAGCATAAGACTGGTGTAATTATTGTCCCAGCGTTTTGCCGGGCATGGCAGAGAGCAGAAATTGCCCCAAGCCATCATAAGACCTGTAAAATATTTCATTTAAAATGTCAAAGCGTGAAGAATGTTCACGCGCTCCTTTCCTGATTATTTATAAAGGTATTTAAAACCGTAAGCGACCTCGACGACTTGATCACAGAGCTTGGCGAGCGTACGGTCCAGCAGAGCAAGTCCCTGCCGATACGGTTCCGTGAAATCATCGAATGCAAAACTGTCGGAGTAAATATAGTCCGAAACGAAAACTGTATTGCCTGTTTCACGGGCAAAATGTGTCAGTTCTTCGGCAAGCCTTTTGGGCGCATCGAAATCAGTAGTGCCATCCTCGTGAAACATCTCATTTGATAAGAGTGCCGTTACGCTGTCGAGCAGAAAGACGCCCCTCGGGTCGACAGTCTCGCCGGAAACGGTCTTCGCATTTAATGCCCCGCAAATATTGACACCCTGCTCAATCGTATCAAAACCCCAGCCCGCGCGCTCGAAAAGATGCCGGCGTATGCGTGCATTATCCTCGTCATCATGCGGAATCATCGTCGCAAGATAGTAAAGCGGCAAATTGCCTTCCTGTGCCATTTTTTGTGCAAGTTCCTGTGCATAATGGGATTTTCCGTTTTTACAGCCGCCGCTGATAAAAATATTCATAGTTAAAAGAAGTTTCCTTTCTTGCGTTCATCCAAATAGTCGGCGTCAATCGAGCCTTCTGCAAAGGTTGCCATATTATTCATTGCCGCGGATGCCGCCTCTATAATCTTAAAGCTGATTGGGCAGCCGCTGCCTTCGCCAAGACGCATGCCGAGGTTGAAGAGGGGCTTGATTCCCAGTTCGTTCATGGCAATCAGATAACCCGGCTCGGTGCTTTGATGCGAACCGAACATAAAGTTTGCAGTGTTCGGAGCCAGACGCACGGCTGCTAAAGCCGCAACTGCTGAAATGTATCCGTCGATTACGACCGGAAGTCTGTAATACGCCGCGCCGACGAAGGAACCGACCATCGCGCAAATATCAAAGCCGCCGACTGCAGCCAGAATCTCAAATACGGAAGCGTCTTTCAGCTTGGAAACAGCCTCATCTACAATATGTGTT
>CABQMM010000029.1 GCA_902465215.1 uncultured Bacillota bacterium | reverse complement strand
ATGACAGATTGCAGCCTGACCAGAGTAATCCGTATGCCGCAGGAAACAAATCCGGACGGGAAGATTTTCCTGGGTGGGCAGACGGGTGAAGCAAAGTGCAATGAAAACGTTAAATTATAGTTTGCAGATCGTTCCGTACTAGATAAGATAGAATCGGAAAGATCCGGCGAGGAGGGAAGAGAAGTGCCAAGAAAAGGTAATATACCAAAGAGAGACGTACTTCCAGATCCAGTTTACGGAAGCGTGACTGTTGCAAAGCTGATCAACAGCATCATGCTTGACGGTAAAAAGGGAACCGCGCAGTCCATCGTTTACGGTGCCTTTGATATGATCAAGGAACAGACCGGCGAGGAACCTTTGGAAGTATTCGAAAAGGCTATGAGCAATATCATGCCTGTATTAGAAGTAAAAGCCAAGAGAATCGGTGGTGCGAACTACCAGGTTCCGGTGGAAGTCAGACCGGAAAGAAGACAGACCTTAGGTCTGAGATGGCTGACGAAGTATACAAGAGCCAGAGGCGAAAGAACCATGGCTGAAAGACTTGCAAAAGAGCTTATGGACGCGGCGAACAACACAGGCGCGTCTGTAAAGAAGAAGGAAGATACGCATAAGATGGCTGACGCGAACAGAGCGTTCGCGCACTTCAGATGGTAATCCCGGGTGCAGGTTTTGAAAAGAAGAATTAAGAGAAAAGTAGAAGGGAGGATATACGTATGCCAAGAAGTTTTCCGTTAGAAAAAACCAGAAACATTGGTATTATGGCGCATATCGATGCGGGTAAAACTACTACGACAGAAAGAATCTTGTTCTACACAGGTAAAACCCATAAGTTAGGCGAAACACACGAAGGTGCGGCTACTATGGACTGGATGGAACAGGAGCAGGAAAGAGGTATCACGATAACCTCTGCTGCTACTACAGCACAATGGAAGAATCACAGAATTAACATAATCGATACTCCGGGACACGTAGACTTTACTGTAGAAGTTGAAAGATCTCTTAGAGTTCTGGATGGCGCAGTAACAGTACTTTGCGCTAAGGGTGGTGTTGAACCTCAGTCAGAAACAGTTTGGAGACAAGCTGATAAGTATGGCGTACCAAGAATGATCTTTGTTAATAAAATGGACATTATGGGGGCAGATTTCTTTAGAGTTGTCCAGATGGTTAAAGACAGACTCAAGGCGAATGCCGTACCGGTCCAGCTGCCAATTGGTGCTGAAGATAGTTTCGTTGGAATTATCGATTTAGTAGAAATGAAAGCAGAGATTTATAAGGACGAATTAGGTAAGGAGTTTGAAATCACAGAAATTCCGGCTGAAATGTCCGAGCTTGCAGAGGAATGGAGAGAAAAGTTAATCGACAGCGTTGCTGCTGCAGATGACGATTTGATGATGAAGTTCCTCGAGGGCGAAGAAATTACTGTAAAAGAAATCAAAGAAGTTATCAGAAAAGAGACCATCGCAGGAAGAATGGTTCCTATGTTCTGCGGCTCCGCTTACAGAAACAAGGGCGTTCAGATGATGCTCGACGGAGTTGTTGACTACATGCCGTCTCCGTTGGATATTCCTCCGATTAAGGGTATTGACCCGGTAACGGAAGAAGAAACCGAGAGAGTGGCTGATGATAAGGGTCCGTTCTCCGCGCTCGCATTCAAGATTATGGCTGACCCATTCGTTGGTAAGCTTGCATTCTTCAGAGTTTACTCCGGTACTTTGAAAACAGGTTCCTATGTGTATAACTCAACGAAGGGCAAGAAGGAAAGAATCGGCCGTATCCTGCAGATGCACGCAAATCACCGTCAGGAAATTGAAGAAGTTTACTCCGGAGATATTGCGGCAGCAGTAGGTCTCAAGATTACGACAACAGGCGATACGCTTTGCGACGAAAAATCCGAAGTTATTCTGGAATCCATGAATTTCCCGGATCCGGTAATCGAAATCGCTATCGAGCCTAAGACAAAAGCAGGTCAGGAAAAGATGGGTATCGCGCTTGCTAAGCTTGCAGAAGAAGACCCGACTTTCAAGACTTATACAAATGCAGACACAGGACAGACTATCATCGCAGGTATGGGTGAGCTCCACCTTGAAATCATTGTAGACAGACTTCTCAGAGAATTCAAGGTAGAAGCAAATGTCGGCAAGCCGCAGGTTTCCTACAAGGAAACACTTACTGCGAATGCAGATGTTGACCACAAGTATGCGAAGCAGTCCGGTGGTCGTGGACAGTACGGTCACGTTAAGATCAGAGTATATCCGAGAGAAGCGGGCTCCGGCTTTGAATTCAAGAATTCTATCGTCGGCGGTGCAATTCCGAAGGAATATATTCCGAAGATCGAAGAAGGTATCGTAGAAGCAATGGAAAATGGTCCGATTGCAGGATACCAGGTAGTGGATGTCGGCGTTGAGCTTTACGATGGTTCCTATCACGAAGTTGACTCGTCTGAAATGGCATTCAAAATTGCTGCTTCCATGGCATTCAGAGAAGCTGCAAAGAAGGCAAAACCGGTACTTCTTGAACCTATCATGAAGGTTGAAGTAACAGTTCCGGAAAACTATATGGGTGATGTAATCGGCGACATCTCCTCCAGAAGAGGAAGAATCGAAGGTTCCGACATCAATATGGGCGCTGTAGCAATCAGAGGATTCGTTCCGCTTTCCGAAATGTTCGGATATGCAACTGACCTTAGATCCAAGACTCAGGGTCGTGGTGTATATGTAATGCAGATGGATCACTTTGAAAAGCTTCCTGACAACTTAATTGAAAAAATTAACAAATAAACAACCATTAAAATATTTATGAACCTTTTAATTTGGGAGGAAATTTAAAAATGGCAAAACAGAAATTCGAAAGAACGAAACCGCATATTAACATCGGTACAATCGGTCACGTAGACCACGGTAAGACAACACTTACAGCAGCAATCACTAAGGTTCTCCACCAGAGATACGGTCTTGGTGAAAATGTGGAATTCGACCAGATCGACAAAGCTCCGGAAGAAAGAGAAAGAGGTATCACAATTTCTACAGCACACGTAGAATACGAAACACCGAACAGACACTACGCACACGTAGACTGCCCGGGCCACGCTGACTATGTAAAGAACATGATCACAGGTGCAGCACAGATGGACGGAGCAATCCTTGTAGTAGCAGCAACAGACGGACCGATGCCGCAGACAAGAGAACACATTCTTCTTTCCAGACAGGTAGGCGTACCATACATCATCGTATTCCTGAACAAGTGCGATATGGTAGACGACGAAGAACTGCTTGACCTTGTAGAAATGGAAGTAAGAGAATTACTTGACGACTATGAATTCCCTGGAGATGACACACCGATCATCAGAGGATCCGCACTTATGGCATTAGAAGATCCTGCAGGTCCATGGGGAGACAAGATTGTAGAACTGTTCGAAGCAGTAGACAGCTACATTCCGGAACCGGAAAGAGACAACGATAAGCCATTCCTGATGCCGGTAGAAGACGTATTCTCCATCACAGGCCGTGGAACAGTAGCAACAGGAAGAGTAGAAAGAGGCGTACTGGAAGTAGGAAACGAAGTAGAAATCGTAGGACTGACAGAAGAGAAGAGAAAAGTAGTAGTAACTGGTGTAGAAATGTTCAGAAAGCTTCTTGACAGAGCAGAAACAGGCGACAACATCGGAGCACTTCTTAGAGGCGTACAGAGAAACGAAATCGAAAGAGGACAGGTACTCTGCGCACCGGGTTCCATTCATCCGCACACACACTTCAAGGGACAGGTATACGTACTGAAGAAAGAAGAAGGCGGAAGACATACACCGTTCTTCAACGGATACAGACCGCAGTTCTATTTCAGAACAACAGACGTAACAGGCGACCTTCAGCTTCCAGAAGGAACAGAAATGTGCATGCCTGGAGATAACATCATCATGGAAGTAAAGCTGATCACACCAATCGCAATCGAAGAAGGACTTAGATTCGCTATTCGTGAAGGCGGAAGAACGGTAGGTTCCGGCGTAGTTACAGAAGTTATCGAATAATGACTTGTCTTTTTCGCCCGCCGCGGTGTCAGCAGCGAATCGCTCGGTGCTCACGTACTTCAGTACGCTCCGCGCCTCGCGTTCTTGCTTCCTAGCGGTGAACGAAAAATCCTGCGTCATTAAAGAATAAGCTAAATTGAGGGCGGCTCCGCGAGGAGCCGCTTTTTAAAAATAAACGGAGGATAAGATGGATTTAGTTACAGGAATAAAAGAAAGAAGAAGCATCCGAAAGTTTCAGGATAAGCCGATTCCCAGAGAGCTGCTCAAGGAAGTTGTAGAAACTGCAAGATTTGCTCCATCGTGGAAGAATACTCAGATTGTGAGATACCTTGTGGTAGATGATAAGGAGAAGATTGCGGCAATTGCAAACAGCGAATGCACTTATGGCTTTGATTATAATATTAAGGCGATTGCAGGGGCACCGGCAGTTGTGATTTTGACATTCGTGGAAGGGCGTTCAGGATATGACAAAGATGGAAGCTTTTCGACGCCGAAAGGTGATAGATGGCAGATGTTTGATGCCGGAATTGCAGCACAGACATTTTGCCTTGCAGCACACGAAAAAGGACTGGGAACCGTTATTCAGGGATATTTTGATGACGCTGAATTAAAAAAAGTCCTCCCGATTCCGGAAGGACAGCAGGTAGGCGCGGTAATTCCGATTGGCTTCCCGGAGGAAGGCGAAATCAAGGCGCCGCCGAGAAAAGAAGCAGACGAACTGCTTACTTTTGTGTAAACTTTGAAATCAGACCGGAGAGGACGGAAGCTTTGGCTTCTTCTCCGAACAAGTCAGTATGCCGAGCGCACTGATGGTAATAATCATACCGAGAATCCCAAGTACGCTTGGGATTTCGTTATATAACAGGATGCCAAACAGCATGGCTGATGTCGGTTCTGCGCCGCAGGATAAAATTGCTGCTTTGCCCGAGTCCATGTATTTAATCGAATTGGTATACATGTAGTTCGGCGTAATCGCGCTGACTAAGGCCTGTGCCAGATATACCAGAATTCCTTGTGCGGGGTCGGCAGCGACATAGCCGACGAGTAGGTTCCCGTCAGCGAAAGGCAGCAAAACAATGGCTGTGAAGAAAAAGGCATACAGGTTTATTGTAAGCGTATGATATTTTTTCTCTGTCAGCTGCTTGGAGTGAACTGTGTAGATTGCGTTGAAAAATGCTGAGCCAAGACCGGAAAGAAGTCCCAGAAAGCCCCATGTAACCTCTGAATCCGTCTCGAAAACTCCGGCAATCAATGCGCATCCGGTAATCGCGGCGAGCATGCAGCTTACCTTTACAAGCGTGATTTTTTCATTGAAAAACAAAGCACCGAAAAGCAGAACGAAAATCGGGCAAAGTCCGAGCAAAATCGACGCTAGTGACAATGTTAATTCGCTGACGGTCAGGTTATAGCAAGTATTCATCAAAAGATACCCGTTGATAGAAAGCGACAAAAAAAGCGGAATATCTTTCTTTTGAATTTTCAAAAGACTTTTGTCATAAAAGAAAAGGAAAAGAAAAACCAAAAAGGAGCCCGTGACGGCTCTTGAGGTCATAATAGTTATATTATTAAAGCCTGCTGCAGAAAGTGTTCTGACGAAAATACCGGAGGACCCCCAGCAGGCGCCGGCAACAAGCGGCATTAAAACAGCGAATTTATTCATATTTTATATATCCTTTGCAAGTGTGAATTTTCAGTCTATGATATGCGATTATATCACCGCGGAAAGATTTTGTAAATCATTTAAACTATTGCCATCTTCTGTGAAAAGATATATAATGTTTGGGAGCAAGCCTTTTGTAAGGCTTTTTTTGTGGAAGAACAAACCAGGAAACAGAGGTATTTTATGAGAAGCGAACGACAGAGAGAGATTATGGCACAGCTCGAAGCGGAAAAGTGCGCAGCGAAAAAGAACAGGGGGATTGTGCTTTTCCGGATTATATCCATTTTGTATGTGATTTTGGCGGCGGCATTTGTAGTGCTGCTCTGGCGCATGGATGTTCTGCCGGCGAAGTATCTTTACGGCGGAATTGCGGTTTTGGCGATTGCGTCAATTTTTATCGTTCCGGTGATGTACAGTAAAAATGGAAAAAAAGGCAGAAAAATCGGTGCGACGATTGCAGCCTTTCTTTTAATCGGTGTTTTTGGCGTGGGCGCCTATTATTTGGCGGACACTATGGATTTCCTCGGAAATATTACAGAGGTTGTGCAGGCGAAGGAAGATTATTATGTAGTAGTAAAAAGCGATGCAGCATATGAAGATGTTGCAGGAATTTCGGGGCAGACGATTGCGACCTATATGTCCCATGACCTTGTGTATTCCGAGGCAAAGAGCAAGCTTCAGGAGACCGTGCAGGTGGAATATGCATATGCAGAGACTTCCAAAGATACGCTTGTGCAGCTTTTGAACGGTGAATATAATGCGGCATTTTTAAGCGCAGCGACCTACCAAAGCATGAAAAACAGCAGCGATGCAGAAATCACGCCGCTGAATATTGCAGAGAGCACTAAGGTGCTGTATACAGTTTCTATTCCGATTGAGAGCGGGGACCGGACTTCGGCGGTTGATGTGACGAAGGAGTCCTTCAACATCTATATCAGCGGCTCGGACATGGAAGGTTCTATCGACATACCGAACCGTACCGATGTGAATATGATTGCAACGGTCAATCCTGTGACGCACGAGGTTCTGCTGACCTCCATTCCGAGAGACTATTATGTGGAGCTTCCGAGCAAAGGTGCGAAGGACAAGCTGACACATTCCAGTCTTTACGGCATCCAGGAAAGCATTGGCGCGATTGAAAATCAGTTCGGAATCGACATTAATTACTATTTAAGAGTAAACTACAGCACGATTATGAAGCTCGTGGACGCAATCGGCGGAATCGAGATTGAATCGGACAGGGACTTTTATACATCGGGAATGAAAGGCATGCCGGAACTGAACGGGCATCACTTCGTCAAAGGAACCAACTGGGTTGACGGTAAGCTTGCACTGGCGTTTTGCAGAGAAAGACATTCCTTCCCGGAAGGCGATATGAAGCGAAACGAAAACCAGCAGCAGGTTATGGAGGCGATTATAAAGAAATGCACAAGCAGCACAACCATTCTGACGAAATATACTTCCTTGCTTGACGCGGTAAAAGACAACCTTGCGACAAACATGTCGCAGGAGGATATGTCCGCAATCATTAAAATGCAGATTGACAAAATGCCGAGATGGGATATTTCCAAGCAGGCAATTAAGGGAACGAACGGCTATGAATACTGCTATGCGCTTGGGTTTAATGCAAGCACGGTCGATGCGATTCCGGAAGAAGAAGTAAAAGCAATCGACAGAATTGTAAAGGTGATGCAGACGGAGGGCGAGAGCACACAGCCAAGTGACGAAAGTGCGGGAGAAGAGACCACAGACTAAAAGAAAAATACGAAATAAGAAAAATAAGTCAAAAAAGAATCTTGACATTGACAAAGCGCTGTTTTATAATTAATAGGCAACTTTATGATTATGCGTAACAGAGCTTCTTGAAAAAGGGCTCTGAATTTTGAGTTAAACGGAGGACAATCAACATGAGAGTTAAAGTTATGCTGGCATGCACAGAGTGTAAGCAAAGAAACTACAATACGATGAAAAACAAGAAGAACGACCCGGATCGTATTGAAATGATGAAATACTGCAGATTCTGCAAGAAGCACACTCTTCACAAAGAAACAAAATAAGGAGAGGGTAAAATGGCTACTAATAAAGACGTAACGAAGAAAAGAACAAGCTTCAAGGAATATTTCAAATCCGTGAAGGTTGAAATGAAGAAGGTTGTATGGCCTACAAAAAAGGAAACAATATCCTATACGGCTGTGGTAATCGCTACCTGCGCTGTTTTCGCACTGGGCTTCTGGCTTATCGATACAGGCGTTCTGGCAGCACTCAAGTCAGTTTTAAACATCACTTTGAACTAGGCTTAAAATCTTAATTTTATTACTTATACGATTGAAAAGAAGGTACGAGAATGTCAGATTTTGAGAATAAAGGTGTTTCCCCTCTTGAAGGAGAAGGAATCAGAGGTGACGGCCAAGCCAAATGGTATGTTGTGCATACTTATTCCGGTCACGAAAACAAAGTAAAAGTGAATATCGAAAAGATGGTTGAGAACCGTGGAATGCAGGACCTTATCATCGACATCGTTGTACCTACGGAAGAAAGAGTTGAAATTAAAGACGGGCAGCGTAAGATTAAAACCAGGAAAATGTTTCCGGGTTATGTAATTATAAAGATGATTGTTACCAACGAGTCCTGGTACCTTGTAAGAAATACGCAAGGCGTTACAGGCTTCGTAGGTCACGGCTCCGAACCAATTCCGCTTACAGATGAAGAAGTGGCGAGAATGGGTATAGAAAAAGTTTATATCGACCTTGATGTAGAAGTCGGCGAAACGGTACGAGTTATCAGCGGTCCTTTTGAAAGCTTCATGGGAATCGTTGAAGAAATCAATAAAGAAAAACAAGTACTGCGCGTTAAGGTTTCTATGTTTGGTAGAGATACGCCGGTTGAACTCGAATTCAGCCAGGTGGATAAAATCTAAAAAATCTTTAGAAAGGAGAAGACGAAATGGCTAAAAAAGTAGACGGTTATATTAAACTTCAGATTGCAGCCGGAAATGCTACTCCAGCACCTCCAGTTGGTCCTGCTTTAGGTCAGAAGGGTGTTAATATCATGGACTTCTGCAAACAGTTTAATGCCAGAACACAAGATCAGCCGGGTATGATTATTCCAGTAGTGATCACAGTTTACGCTGACAGATCATTTACATTTGTTACGAAAACACCGCCGGCAGCAGTTCTTCTTAAAAAAGCCGCAGGTCTTGATGCAGCATCCGGAGAACCTAACAAGAAAAAGGTTGCTACATTAACAAGAGCACAGGCAGAAGAAATTGCTAAGACAAAAATGCCAGACTTAAACGCAGCAAGCCTTGAAGCAGCTACAGAAATGATCAAGGGTACTGCAAGAAGTATGGGAATCGTTATTGAAGATTAATAGGAAGTGGAAGACGAAAGTCGTTAGTACCACGAGGAGGTAAACATGCCTAAAAGAGGTAAAAACTACAAAGCAGCAGTTGCAGCTTACAACAAGGCTGAAACTTTTGAAGCAAAAGAAGCTTTAAAGATTGCTGTTGATAATGCGAAAGCAAAATTCGACGAAACAGTTGAAGTACACATCAAGCTTGGTGTTGACGGAAGACACGCTGACCAGCAGGTTAGAGGCGCAATCGTTCTTCCTCACGGAACAGGCAAGACGAAAAAGGTTTTAGTATTTGCTAAAGGACCTAAGGCG
>CABQMM010000028.1 GCA_902465215.1 uncultured Bacillota bacterium | reverse complement strand
CAGTAGTTAAGCTCCTTAGCGCCGATGATACTTGGTGGGAAGCTGCCTGGGAAAGCAGGACGTTGCCGGTTTTAAGAAAACAGACTCAGTTATTTGGGTCTGTTTTTTCTTTGCGCTTCTATATGACGTAAACGGTAAACCATCCGTGGTTTAAAAAATTTATGCCGTAAACGGTAAATCATCCGTTTAGGACTTTAAAATGTATAAAGACATACCAAATGGCCTTTTTTGAGGCTGCCGCGTGTAAAAAATGCCAGATAATGGGAAAGCGCAAAAAAGAGAAAGGCAGGATAGAATGTGGGCGATTGCGTATAGAGTTGGAAACCTTGGAATTTCAATGTTTTAATTTTGCACGAAACAAGCAATTTGAAAGATGTGCACTCGGCAAATAGAACGAAAGGGAATATATGGGAAAAAATACACGCGAGACAAGGCTTTTTACGCGATTTGGTATGTAAATATACATTTTGGAGCGCGAACAAACTGCCAAATGCGTGGGTGAGCGCGGGCAGGCGTGGGCAGGCAGGGCGCGTGGAACGACCGGCCGTGCGGAAAAAGCAGATTAATCATAGCGTGGCATTTCTAATTTGACAAATTGTGAAACTCTCGGATGGCAGCCCGGACCTGGTTATATTTCTTTTGAGGTATCGGCAGTTTTTCGCCGTTGAGCATAGTGATTGCATAGCGTTCCAGGGATGCGACATAGTCAGGATTTATGATGTAGCCACGATGGATTGGGATGAAATGACCGTAAAGCATCTTAGATAGTTTTGATATTCCCTTTCTTACGAGAATTTCTCCGTTTACAGATGTGATGATTGAGTCTTTAGAAAAAGCTGAGATGTACATTATTTCTGACTGCATGAATGTGTAAACAGTGCCATTTTCCCCGGTAAGAGAGATTCTGCGAGATTCCGCAAGCTGTTTGATTTGACGGTGCATGTAAATTTGAGCCATTTCCCCCATTGTCGTTGGGAAACGTTCGCCATCGGTCACCTGAAGCTCGCCTAAAGGATTGGATATATGTATATGATGGACTTTCATGCCATCACGAGTGTTTTCCCAAACAAAGGTGCACCGCTGGATGTTTTGAAGGAAAAAGTTTGCTGTTTTGTCTGTTGTGGTCAGATATTTACCCATGACGGTACAGTATTTTGAGCCATTGCTTACCGCATGAAATTCCGCGTGAAGAAGAACGCAGGGTGGGATTTCTGTAAGTGCAGCATCGAGCTCTGCTTTCACCGCTTCGACGCCAACGAGAAATTCATCCTTCTGTGCGCCGATCCATAAAATATCATCTGCGAAATAATCCTCAGCGTAAGCCGGGTCTTTTTGCCAAAAACGACGCAAAATTTCGCTTGTCAACCTAATCGCATCTGCCTCAATCTTTTTCATGCAGGGATATCACCTCCGATAATTCTTTCTAATCTCTAACTCGCTTTCTTTGTACTATAAATATAACGAATATATCGTGAACTGTCAAATTTTAAATGGCTTAAAACGCGATTTTCGTTTCACTATATAGTCATTCGTTCCCCTTGATTGAACCGAAAAAACAATAATGCTATAATTTGAGAAAAATCATATGATGCAGGTATCTTGCGCAGATGACAGCTAGATGCTGCATCATAGTTTTGATGAAAGAAAGGAGAGAAAGGAATGAGGATACGAAAGAAAAGTATGGCACTGATTCTATCGGTGGCACTGGTCATAACCATGATTCCGACCGGTGCATCCCTTGTCTATGCCGACGAGAGCAGCAGTCCTGCCAAATCCGCAGGCAGCGATGCGTTCTCCGCGATAGGAATAGACACGAGCGTAGCCCCTGACGGTTACGATGCAGACAGCATCGACAATCCGTATGGAAGATCTACGATTAAGGTAAACACCGTATCGGAGCTGTATACGGTGGGACTAAATCAAGATGTCAGCACATTGAACAAACCTGACATAGGTGCCGGAACATCAGCTAACAGCGCCAAAGGCGAGGCTTCAAAAATTAACGAGACTGCAACGACATCTGTAACCGCAAGCCTTTACGGTGACGGAAGCGGACTGAAAACCATAACTGCCGCACTAAATAAAAAAGAAAGCGGGTCTGTTTCCGGTGGCGATGTAACAGCAACGGGAAATTACGTAAAGCTGAATACCGGTACGCATAAGTACTATGAAAGCACTCAAACCTACGGCCAGTATACCCACAAGAATTTCCTGACAGGCTTAAATAACGCAACGTCAGACCAGGGCGTAATGTCTGACGTAGCTGCAGGCAATTTCGATAAGAATACGAAGGGTAAGTCTGCACAGATTGCTATGGTATATACCAAAGGATATTCCGCTACAGGCGGACTATATCTGAAATTTGGTGATGCCAAGGGAACAGGCACTGATGCATACGGTAACTCAATAGAACTGCTTTCACAGTCCAAGAAGCTGGGTAACCCTGATTTGAAATTGGAAAATGAAGACGGAAGCACATCTGATAAGAATGCAGAGAACTTTGCCGAAAATCCATATCAGCTGAAGAACTACCTGCAGGTTGCAACAGGCGACTGGAACGGTGACGGAGTAGATGAAGTTGCCGTATATATTCCGGAAGAGAACAATTCCAGAATCGCAGTTTATGCGCTTCAGAGAACCGAAGAGAACGCATATAAAAATCCGTCTAACTGGGCTCTTGCATGGACATATTATCTGAAAGAAGACAATGTTGTATCCAATATGATTTCCCTGACAAGTGGCGACGTGGACAGAGACGGTATCGATGACCTGTCTTGTACATGGGGATATTACTACGGTCCTACGCAGAACAAGGGCTCCAAGGCTGTTGTTATGTTCGGAGGCAAGGACAAGGAAATCCTGAAGCGTTCACAGCAGTTTGACATCAGCTACGGCTCAAGTAATATTGTCAGAGCCTCCTTTGTATTTGGTGATATCGGAACAGGTGAAGATTCTCTGATTCTTTGCGGTCAGGCTGACGCTGACCTGAAAGCAGGGAATACATACAGCAGATACGTTGCAATGTATGTATGGGATGGTAAGAAATTTGCAACGAATCTGGATAAAAATTTCAACCTGTTCGAGAGGGATAAAGATGACAATCTAGTTAATGCAAAAATGAGTGGACATGGTGATAAAGGAAAAGAAATGTTCTATTCACTGCCGCTTTGCCCTGCAAACACAGCGATTATAAATAAGGGAATCAAGGATGAAGGCGGTAATAAGCTTTACTTCGACTCACTTGTTTTCTCTTATACAAAGAACGGTCTTGAGCTTGAAGAGGCATGGGATATGGCAAGCTTCATGCCGGGTAAGGACAAGAAAGAATATGTAGAGTACGATGGTACTGCAGGCGACATGACAGGTCAGACAGGTGCGGGAGCCTTGATGACGGTGACACAGACACTCTCGGTTACTGATGAAGCAATTGAAAAGTACATTGAGCAAGGTCCTGTTGAAGTACCGGTATACAAGACCGTATCATACTATAAAAACTGGTTCTATAAACTGATTAGGAAGAAATCATACAGAACTTATATAGAAAAGTATGAAATAAAAACAGGCGACAATGATACAGAACAAAAATACGACAAAACTACCTGGGGCGAAACCAAGATGGTTATTGCCAGCCCATCAGACAACTACAAGAATGCACAAAAGGTTAACAGTTCTTTCTCACTTTGTCTAGCAAATACAGACAATGATTCCAGCTATATGAACTATGCAGGAAAGCATTATTACCGCTACACAGACCCTAAGGTTCTGGCAGTTCTTGCTTCCCCTCCATATTTCAAGGATCTGTTAGATAGAGACGACCTTTCAGGAAACTATGCTGAGTCAACAACCAGTTACTCCAGCACAACAGGTTCTGAAAGTGGATCTACTGGAGGAACAACGATTACTGTTGGCTCTTATGTATCGTTCGAGCAGGAAATCTCAGTGTTCGGCGTTAAGATAGGACAGACGGAAGCAGAGGCAGTTGTGACACATGGCTTCACATGGGAGACTGAAAAAACTTCCAGCCTGGAGCAGACTGTTTCCTATAGTGCAACATCAGGTGAAGATAAGGTGGCTCTGTATTCCATCCCAATGGAAATCTATCAGTACGAATCATATATACCTGATGAAGACGGAAAATATGAAAAGGTTCTAACAGAAGTGAACCTTCCACATGAAGCTTGTGTCAAACTTCTTGATCTAAGCGAATATGAAACTATTGCAGAAGATTATAGTATTCTTCCGACAATTGCGGAAAGCGTACTTCGCCATGAAATCGGCGATCCATCCAGCTATCCGTCAAGTACGGCAGGTTACAATGTAATCGCTCAGTATAATGGAACACCTGCATCCGTAGGCTTCACTTCCAAGGGTGGAGGAGATACTATCACTCAGGAAATCGCAATGTCTAAGAGCAACAGTAACAGTTACTCATATGTGGGCACTGTGGAAGCGAAAGCAGGTGCCGGCGCTGGAGGTGTGACCGTAGGAGTCATTGCCGGTTTTGAGGGAACGGGCGGAACGGTACACATTACTACCGAAGGCAGCTCCTTCTCTGGAGAACTTCAGGCAATGCCTGCAGAAGCAAAACCGTATGGTTACAATATGAACTGGAAGATATTCTGCTACAAATACAAGGGCGCCGACATGGAATTCCCTGTAGTAAGTTATCTGGTAACAGACGTGCAGCAGCCTGCTTCACTGCCGGAAGACTTCGAGCAGAATGTGGCAGAGACTACTGACGATTCAGTAACTCTAACTTGGACATATGACAAGTTCGTATCAGGATTCCAGCTCTACAGATACTATGAATTCCCTGACGGAAGCGGAAGCTATCGTCTGGAATACGTGCCTTTCTCCAAGGGCGTGAAAAACGGGGATAAATACGAATTCACTTATAAAGATACGGGCCTGAGCCCATACACAGAATACAAGTATCAGATTCAGACAGAATCAACATACAATCCTAAGGTAAGTATCTACAGCGAGCCTATTTCCTGCAGAACCAAGACAACGGTAGGATATCCGCAGATGACGGTATCGGGACTTGTTAAAGATGGCAAGGATAAAGGTAAGCTGGCAATCTATCCGGATGCTGAAGGTAAGGCGATTGTAACAGTTGCTGATGAAAATCAGTACAAGAGTCTTTCATACCAGTGGCAGAAGCTGGTCGGAGGAGAATGGAAAAACATGCCGGCCTTCAAGACCAATGAACTGACTATTGCCAATGCATCAGCGGCTGACAAGGGAACTTACAGATGCAGAGTCAACGCAATTTACTTTGACACAACTTCTCAGAAAGAGTTCTCGATTTCAGCTTACACAGATGCTTTCGAAACCGTATATACCAAGAGAACGCCGGAGGTTGTTTTAACAGCAAAGGCTGAAAAATACGGTAATAATAAGGACATTAACGGAATCCACGCAGAAGTTGAACTTCATTCTGCAAATTACAATAATACGACTGCCCCTACAGGAAATGTAACAATTACCATTGAGGGTAAGGACTATGAAAATACAAGAGTGGTTGCGTTAACGCCAAGCACAGACACGAAGTCCTTCAATATGGGTAATGATGTATCAGAGAGCAAGTATTACTCATACATAAAGAAAGACCCAAATAAAGAAGAGAAAGGCATAGACTTTGAAGGCTTGGCAGAAGGCACCTACACTGTGAAGTACTACTATAGCGGAGACAGCGTATTTAAGGACAAGACTCAGGAAATCGGACAGATTGTGGCAGTCGGCAGTGCACAGGGCTATGTGCTCAATATGAAAAATGATAAGGAGCAAACAGTAACCAAGTTCACATACGGCGACACAATCAAGCCTACCCTTTATACTGTAGCTGCCGGAACATCCGACACAACAGAAGTAAAGGATCCAGTTACATACAAGTACAAGACTTCACAGGATGCTACGGAGAAAGTCTTTACTGCTGGACAGAAACTTGATGCAGGAAAGTACACTATGTATGCATATCTTGAAGGCAAGACTGATGCTATCGCTTCAGCAGCGTTTACTGTGGAGAAGAAAGCTTTGATAGTTTCGGCTATACCAAGAGATAATGTTACAGATGTTACAACACAGGCACCTGAGCTGAAGACCAACGTTGAGGGTGTACAAGCAGATAGCTTAGACGTAGAGTACAAGGCATATAATTCAGCCGGCAATAAGGTGACTCTCAGCAACGATGAACCGGGTAATTACACGATTACGCCATGCTTCAAGGAATTTGAGACAGCAGCAGAAACAGCAGAATCAGAAGCAAAACGTGCAAACTACGATGTAAGTTTCGAAAGCGCAATCTACACCGTAATCGGTCAGACTTATGAGCTGACAGTTACTGCAGAAAAATATACAGATACGAACAATGTTTCTAAGGATGTAGGTACTGCAGCAATCAGCGAAAACGGTTTAACTACAGGCAAATACACAAAGGGCACCACTGTTCAGTTATTTGCAACGCCTGATGAAGGTTATGAAGTAGAAAAGTGGGTTGTGAATGCTGTTGGATATGGAGAAGTAACCTATACGGCAGATGAAATGAAGGCAAAGAGCCAGAATCCAAACAGACTGAACCTGAGCATGAATCCGGGTAAAACCGAAGTTAAGGTATACTTTAAGGTAAAGAAAACACGCCTTAACCTGATCAAAACCGCCGGAGGTGATATCTCCTGCACAGATAAAAACTTTGAATCAGGAGCAATTGTAAGCCGCGGAGCAGACCTTGAATTTAAGGCTATGCCAAAGGCAGGCTATACTTTCGGACAGTGGATTATAAGCGAAACAGGATTCAACTCAGTTTACAACAAGGGAACTGTAGCAGAAGACGGAACCAGCACCATTGGCATTACCATGGGCACCAACGATATCGGTCTGCGGGCAACCTTCGTAAGAGACAGCTACAGAGTCGAGTTGAGTGGTAATGTTACAGCTTACTACGAAAAGGAAAGCAACGACGGAACTTCTCGTGAAAAGATTTATATCACAAGCGGTGCAGAGGTAAAAGGTGATACAGAAATTCATGTTGCGCCTAAGACCGGATATGTAGCAGCAGAAAATGCTTTCATAACTATTAACGGAGCAGCTACACAGGAAGCTTCCTCATACAAGTTTAAACTTACAGAGAACACTATAATCAGCTTGGACACTGTAAGAGAAAGCTACAAGGTAGAAGCTTCTGCAGAAACTTCGACAGAAGGAACTGCAGGTGGTAAGGTTGTAATTACAGCTGATGGAACTGAAGTAGAAACAGGCAATAACGTAGATGGCGGAAGCAAGGTTGTATTCAAGGCCATTGCAGACAGAGGTTATGTATTTGATCGCTGGGAAATCGGCAATGAAACAAACGATACCGCAGATGAATATGTCATTGGCGAAATCGGCGAAGCAATTACGGTAAAAGCAGTATTTAGAGAAAACACAATGAATACCTTAACAGGAGTTGTTTCCCCTGAAAACCGCGGAAAACTGGTTTACACCTTATATGACATTTACGGCAATGTTCTTGAAGAAAACAAGGATTACGAAAAAGCTATTGAGATGTACAAGGGTGAATCCATCGACATCAAAGCTGCACCGGCAGCAGGCAGCATGGTTGAGCAGTGGATCATGAAGGAAGGTGCTGACGAAAAGAAATTCGTTTCTTCCTCCAAGAATTATCCCGGCGGCAGGATTACCATGGATGACAGTACTCTGGAAATTCAGGCAGTAATGGTTTCCAGCACTTCATACGAGCTGTACTTCAACGCAGCTGATTCCAATGACGGTACAATGACAGTTACTTCTGATGGAACTGAGATTCGGACCGGAGACATAATCCCGGGTGGTGCAGACGTCGTATTCACAGCGGAACCGAAAGATGGCAAGATGGTCTATTACTGGACTATAACCAAGGGAGAAGCAAGCGTTACACCAACAGAAGAAAACACTGTTACGCTAACTGACGATGACGACGACATTATGGTTGACCCGGTATACCGCATTGATGGATACAAAGGAAACCTGACCGTAAGAGTTTACTTCAAGGATGTTGAACGGAAAAACATCACCGTTACAGGCAGCAATGCGACAGTAGATTTTATATACGCAACGCCAATCAAGAAAGACGATGAAACCAAGCCAACCGGAACATCAGTAGAGGCAAGAACAGGCGGAACTGTGAAACTGACCCTGACTCCTGACTCAAGTTATGCAACTTCGCTCAATGATGTTAAGGCAGCGTTCAGTGGATGCAGCGGTGCTGTAAAAGTAAGCTACGTCAACGGAACTTACACCATCGTTCTTAAAAATATCACGGGCGAAAAGACCGTGGACGTTGACACCTTCGTTAACAAACTGGTGAAGGTTGAGGCAGTTGGCAAGAATTACACTGCAGGCACTATCAAAACAGACAAAAACGCCGATGGCGCAGCTGTTGGTTTTGTTAGAGCGGGCAGCAACGTAAGCTTCAAGCTGATACCTAACAGTGGATACCGGCCGGATGAAGAGAAACTGCAGGCGTGGATGGAGGACGTGAAGACCAAGGGCGCATGCGATGACTTGAGCGTAAAGATAAACGACGACAAGTCTGTAGATGTTGAAATCAAGGGAATCAAGGCGGATGTTGCAACTGCTTTGGAATTGTTTAAAGCAATTCCGTCCGGCGGCGCAGGCGGCTACGTTCCGACAGTACAGAATCCTGAGATCACCATCAACGGCTTCGGCAAGGCGGATCTCAGCGCAGACGGCAGAACAGCGACCATCACCGCGGCTGCGGGATACGAACTGGTATCTGTAGTCTTAAACGGTAAGGAAATGGGCAAGGTTGAGAAGCTCACAGGTCTTAAGACCGGCGACAGGGCGATCATCACTTTCCGGGAGAAATCCGGTGAAAAGGATGGAAAGGCAGAAATGGATAAGATGATCGTGCAAAAGGCTTCCAAGCTGAAACTGATGGCGCGCTCCGCTAAGACCGCGAAGAAGAACATCAAAGTTGTCGTGAAGGGCGACCTCAAGGCAATCACAGACGCGGGCTATACCGTAAAATACAAATTCTACAGAAGCACGAAAAAATCCGCAGGCTATAAGGCAGTGCTGACCAAAAAAGCACCGACCTATTACAACACCTACGGCAAGAAAGGCACGATGTACTACTACAAAGCCAGAGTCATGATCTATGACAAGGAAGGCAATTTCGTAGCACAGACCGCGCTGAAGCAGTGCAGATACGCAAGCAGACTCTGGACCAGATAGGGAAAGGATTTTGTAATCCAAAATAACTCAAACCGATTTGAAGGCAAATTCAGATCAAAACGCACAAGGCAGCCGATCTTGATATGCCCCCTGTCAAGTAGACAGGTCAAATGTCTAAAAATTTCTTTATTAAACTGTCGTGCAGATTTTCTCTGTATGGCAGCTTTTTCTTATGCCACCCATTTTTCTTTGTATTTCTGAATTCGCTTGTTTTCAGG
>CABQMM010000027.1 GCA_902465215.1 uncultured Bacillota bacterium | reverse complement strand
TTTCCGTCCGTTTTCTTTCCTGTTTTTCGGAATAGTTTTCCTAATTTTAGGAATCTTAGTGGAGTTTATCCACTTTTTCCACGTGATTCCTCTTTCTTCTTGACAGGCATGTTTTTTGCTATTAATCTATAGCATAGAGAATCACAAAGGAGTTTCACAATGAAAAAAATCGGATACCATTATACCAATCTAGCAAAACAGATTTTGATTATTATATGTTTTCTGTACACTTTGCTTCGTTTCCTCATCATGCTGGAAATCATGATTTTTAAAATCGACGGTTACTATGATAATCTGAACATTCCGCTGACGCTGCTGCTCTATGCGGTGCTGTTCCTGCTTTTGCTCATTTTATTCCGCGGACATAAAATCTGTATCAGTGCATATGACGAAAACACGCTTACTTATTACAATACTTTGCTGCGAAAGTCGAAGTCTTTGGACTTATCTACCGTAAAACTTGCTGTTTTTGATACCTTCGGCGTCAAGTTTTATGACCATTCAGACGCAGACTACAAGAGTGAAAAGCCAATGTTTTTCCTCCCGTTCTTCCGCGACGGCATTGTCGAAGCACTGGATATCGACGCTTTCTTTAAAATGATGAAAGCGCGCGAAGATGTAAAGGTAGTGAAAACTTTCAAAGTCCTTCCCGGTTATACGAAAAAATGGACTGCTATCACGGTTCTGTACGGTTTTCTTGCTGTTTTCGCTTTTATGAATACTGCAACACCGCTCACGGTCGTAATTGTCCTGTTTCAAAATCACTAAAACTGTTAAAAAGCCCGGCATAGCCGTATTCTCATACAGCTTGTCCGGGCTGTTTTTATTTCTCGCTTTCTTTTTCCTGCCTTTCAGCTTCCGCTGCCTGCTGCGCTTCCATTCTCTTTTTTTGCTTCTCCCGCATATTCTCAAGCATACTTTTATCGTGATTTTTCAAAATATATATGAAAGATGCGATGATGATGCAAATTCCTATGATAATCTTAACTGCCATTTATTCTCCTCACTTTTCTTTTTTTATCTGTCTGTTCCACTGCTTCCTATATTATCAAAAGCGGAAATGGAATTTTGAAAGTGTCTGTATTTTCAAGTCATCGAGCGGGTTAATGCCCTTTGCTGTCAGAACGCACATTGCAACAGCCCCGACTAAAATCAAAATACCCACCGCAATCCAAATTCGCTTTTTTCGGCTGACCGCCTTTGCTTTTTGCCCGTCAAGGTCATCCTTGTCCCGGTACTCGCCGTCCACAAGAACCATTCTTTCTTCTCGTTCCTTCTTTTTCTTCAAGTATCTGCGCGTCGCCGCTCCCGTACTTTCAGGGAAAGACGCATTCTTCTCCAGTATCTCAAGCAGTTTTCCCGCTCCGTCCTGCGGTTTTCCTCCTCGATATTGAATTTTCTTCATGCGAAACCGCGTTCCTTTCCGCCATTATCGTGGCACAAATATTGCATTTCTTTTAGCTGTATTGTATGATAAAGTGACTTTATTATAGGACAAAACTTTGGAGGTGTAAATATGAATTTTGATATAAATTTATTGCGCACGCAAGTTAATGAGATTTTCGATGAGATTGTGAGCTTGCGCAGAGAAATCCACAGCCACCCGGAATTAAGCGAAAAAGAGACGGGTACGGAGGCTCTGATTTGCGGTTTTTTGGATAAGCTTCAGATTCCATACCGAAAAGATGTTGCAGGTCACGGGGTCTGCGCCGAAATCCGTGGCAAAGACACGCAAAAGTCGGTTGCCATCCGCGCCGACATTGATGCCCTTCCGATTAGTGAAAAAACAGGGCTGCCTTATGCTTCCCAAAACACAGGAGTTATGCATGCCTGCGGTCATGATATGCACACTGCCATTCTGCTCGGCGTCGCAAAGGTTCTGAAAGCAAACGAGACAGAGCTTCCGGGTATGGTTAAGCTTCTTTTCCAACCGTCTGAAGAAACTATCGGAGGAGCCAGACAAATGATTGAAGCCGGCTGCCTCGAAAACCCTGAAGTCCGAAATGTCATCGCGCTTCATGTTGCCCCGGACATCGACTGCGGTAAATTGGAATTCGTGAAAGGCTATATGAACGCTTCCTCCTGTGAATTCTATCTCACAGTAAAGGGGAAATCCTGTCACGGTGCGCACCCTGAAGGCGGCATTGATGTTCTGCCTCCTGCCTGCGCAATCGTTTCCGGTCTGCAGTCAATTGTGACTCGAACGCTTCCGGCAACAACCCCGGCTATTATTACCGTCGGCAAATTTCACAGCGGAACCGCTAATAATATCGTTTCCGGAGAAGCAAATCTCGGCGGAATTATTCGCACGCTCGATCTTAATCTGCGCGAAACAATCAAGCAGCGTGTTCAGAGACTTGCGCAGGATACCTCAGAGGCTTATGGTGCTGCCTGCGATGTGAAATTCGTAGACAGTTATCCATCGTTAAAAAACGATGATGGGCTTTTCAGCCTGCTTTCACCGGTCATGGAGGAAACTTTCGGCAGAGAAAACATCGTCTATGCAGATGTGCCGAGTATGGGCGCTGATGATTTTGCATACTTTACACAGGGCTATCGGGGACTTTACTTTAATTTAGGTACCCACAACCCTAAATCATCGGAATATTATCCGCTTCACAGCGATCATTTCGCACCGCAGGAGGAGGCAATCCGCATCGGCATGCTGGCAGAACTCGTTGGAGTTTACACAATCTTAAACAGTGATTTTTAACACTTTTTCTGAACCTAAAAACGGCAGGAGATTTTGCCGTAATTTCATATCTCCTGCCGTTATTTGATTCCATACTTCTTCAGTTTATCGTAAAATACGCTCTTGGAAATATCGAGTTCTTCCATAGCCTTTTGCTTATCTCCGTTATACTTCATCAAAGTCATTTCCATCACGCGCTTTTCTTCCTGTGCAAGAATCTCCCTCATCGTCACAGGTGCCCTGTCGCTACCTATGCACAGGTGTTCCGCATAAACAATATCTGAATCGCAAATACTGATTGCGCGTTCAATAACGTTTTCCAATTCTCTGACATTTCCCGGCCAGTCATAAGAAAGCATCTTCTGAATCGCCTCTCCCGAAAACTGCTTCGGTTCCAGTCCGTAATCCTCACAAATCCCCCGCAAAAGCTGATTAATCAAAAGATATAAGTCTGCCTTGTGTTCACGGATCGGCGGAACATGAATTGGAAAAACATTCAAGCGGTAATATAAATCCTGCCTTATTCTGCCCTGTGCAACCTCTTCTTCGACATTTTTATTCGTCGCTGCGATAACGCGCACATCAATTTTCACAGGCTTAGAGGAACCAACTCTGTAAATCGTCTTATTCTGCAAAACATGCAAAAGTTTTACCTGAATCTCCGGCGCCATCTCGCCGATTTCATCAAGGAAAATGGTGCCCTTATCAGCCGCCTCAAAAAAACCGATTTTGCCTTCACTTTTTGCGCCGGTAAACGCTCCTCCGACATAGCCGAAAAGTTCACTTTCAAACAATGATGGTGCAATTGCGGTACAGTTTACCTCGACAAAAGGCGCCTGTGGATTCCCAAGCCTGTGAATCGCCCGGGCCAGTTTCGTCTTTCCTGTGCCGCTCTCTCCGGTCAGCAAAACATTAAACCGGCTCTGCGACGCCTTATACGCCATATATTTTACAGCCTTTGCCTTCTCACTCCTGCCCGCGAAATCATCCAAAAGCTCCTCCGGGAAATCCGCAGTTTCTCTCTGATTGACATATTCATTCCGTATTTCTATCTGCCGCAAAATTTCGTTTCGTTCTTCCATAATCGTCTCAAGCCTTGCCGCGTCTTCAATGGTAAGGAATACGCCGTCAAAACCTTTGTCGTTCCTTTCCGTTCCGCCCGGAAAGATATTGCAGATTACGGGTCTTTTATTCATTTCATATATCCAGTTTTTCACCGGTCCTGCTTTGCCGTCCATAACGCTGAAAAGCATCGCACTGAGCTCGGAATCATCGAACAGCTCTAAAAACGGCTTTCCTAAGACATCTCTGTCATTGGCTTCGTTTTTCTTCGCCTGAAACGGTTTTCCTCGCAAGAGTTCTCCCGCGTCCTCTCCGCGTGTGCTGTAGCCCTTTGCCTGAAAGAACTTCACACCTCCGGTACGTCCGTCGATGACTACCATATTTGCAATTGCCCGATAATACGGCAAAGCGTAAGCCTTTTCATTTACCGTAATTTCCGTTATTTTTTTGCTCGTATCAATAGATGATTTAATCGAAAATCCATAGTAATTTACATCTACTGTAAGCGGGACCCCAAGATTATGCTCTCTGACATGTTTAAAAACAGGGTCTATTTTCTCGTTCCGGTACACGCCGACCGCCACAAGCATCTCGTCCTTTTTAATTTCAGTCCTGATATTCAGCGTCCGAAGTTCTTCAGCATCCAGATTACCGTCATCCTCTCCGAGCATATTGTCCGCAAGAATGACAACATCACCATCGGCAATCCAGCCCGCCGCATGACTGTCATGTGCGCCAAAGGCGATTCCCGTGATTTCTTTTGCCTTCTTATTGCATAAGCGGATTTTTCTTTCCCGATCCACATATACGATTCCCTGGTTCAGATTTTCCATAATCTGCTCCAGCACTCTTCCTTCGCTGTAATTGAGCATTTCTTGTGCACCCCTTGTCTATTTTCTCACTTTGCAGTCTGCCTCATGCTGTATAAGTCTATTATACCTTGCGGCAGGCCGCTCTGCAAGTCCGTCCGCTGCACACTATCTGTAAATCCGGGGCGGCCGGGCAGTCAGCCTTGCAAGAATGTCATTTTTATTCGTCCCCGATAATTTACTCGCCTCATCAATCGTCATGCTGCCGTCGCTTCCGTCACCGTATATAATCGCCTCGCTGCCACAGCAAACACCCTCAACATCCGTAACATCCGCCATACATTGATCCATACAGATAACACCTACAATCGGTGCTTTCTGCCCGTTGATTATAACATATCCTTTGTCGCGAAGATTTCTCGGATAACCGTCCGCATAGCCAAACGGCAAAGTTGCAATCAGGCTTTTTCTATTCGCTTTCCAAAGAAAATCATAACTTACACCTTCTCCCGCCTCAATTTCGTGCAGCTGTGAAACCGCTGTTTTGAAGCTTAGACACTGTTCGACCGGAAGAAATCCTTTGTGATAGCCCCTCATTCCGTACAAAAGAGCACCCGGGCGCACCATATTCATTCGGTACTTCGGATAATCTACGCAGGCGATACTGTCTGCTATGTGGCAATACCGGAAACTGCACCCCTCTTCCGCAAGCGTATCTAAAAATTCCGTAAACATGTGGTATTGTTTTTCATTTTCCTCTTCATTGACTAACGCCAAATGGCTGAAAATTCCTTCTGCATCTATATATGGCAAAGCACATATTTTTTTGATTTCTTCCCGGTATTCTGCCGACGGCATTTTGCCGAGCCGATGAAAGCCCGTATCTACTTTCAGATGCACCTTAACTTGCTCATGCTGCGCCTCTCCGAGCGCATTCAGAATCTCTGCCTGCTCAAAAGAAAAAATGGTCTGCGTAAGGTGCTTTTCTGCAATATGGTGTAATAATCTATTCGGTGTATGCCCCATAATCAGAATCGGATAGTCCGCATATTGTCCGCGTAATTCCAATGCCTCCGTCAAAGTGGCAACAGCCAGATAGTCCGCTCCTGCTTCCATAATCGGTTTTGCAATTTGCAGCGCACCGTGCCCGTATCCGTTTGCCTTGATAACAGCCGTCAGTGCCACTCCTTCGCCCATCATATCTTTAATCATTTTTACATTTTTCTCGAGTTTGCCAAGATCTATTTCAATATAGGTATCTCTCAAAAGTTCTGTCGTTTCTCTCTCTTTCAATTCTTTCATTTCCTATTCTCTCCTTTTGCTACGTCATTCGGTACAGAAAAAGAAAGCAAATTTCGTGCCGATTTTTGTCATGGCATATTTTTTGCTTATTAAATATCATATAATGATTCCGGGAGGTATGCAAGTATGAAACAAACAATGAAAATTTTAGATATGCACTGCGATACTTTAATCGAGTGCTGGAGGCACGAAGATCGCTCCCTGCGTGACGGAAAGGGGCATTTGAACCTGCAAATGATGAAGGAACACGGCGGCATGGGACAGTTCTTTGCGATCTACCTTTCCCGTCGCGAAATGAAAACGATGGATCCTTACGACCTGTTCAAGGCAATTTACAAAAACTACATTTCCGAAATTCAGGACAACCACGACATCCTGCGTCCGGCATTCTGCGCCACAGATATTCTCAAAAATGCAGAAGAAGGCTATCTTTCCTCTTTCCTTACAATTGAGGACGGTGTTTTTGTCGATGGCAAAATCGAAAGAATTCAGGAAGTTTACGATATGGGAGTTCGTCTGCTGACATTACTGTGGGGATTCCCAAATTCGATGGGCTATCCGTGTTACGATGACCCGCAGCAAAACGCACAAGGCCTGACTCCTTTTGGACTGGAAGTAGTCGATAAAATGAATGAACTTGGCATGATTATCGATGTTTCCCATATGTCCGAAGGCGGTTTTTACGATGTAGCCCGTCACAGCAGGAAACCGTTCCTTGCAACACATTCCTGCGCAAAGGCCCTTTGCCCTCATAAACGTAATCTTACCGATGACCAGCTCAAAACACTTGGCGAAGCAGGCGGTGTAGCCGGCGTGAATTTTGAATGCTCCTTCTTAAAGGAAGGGTCTGATTACGCAACCGTTGAACAAATCATCACGCATCTTAATTATATGGTTGATAAGGCGGGCATTGAGCATGTCGGCTTTGGCTCTGATTTTGACGGTATTGACACGACCGGAGAGCTGGTTGACTACTCCGGCTTCGATAAGATAATCGATGCAATGCATAAGTACTATAGCGAGGATCAGATTGATCTTCTCCTTCACGGCAATATACTTCGCGCTATGCGGGATATCATAGGAAAATAAACCGAAAATCCATTTTTTATCTACGAAGCGTCGATTGAATAACCTCCTTGCAAAGGATAAACTATTCGCTGTAAGGAGGTTTTTTATGAAAACAAAAATTGAATTTACACCGGTGAATCTCGCAGAGCTGCCGAGAGGCGAGGTTTTTTACTATTTTTCCAAGATGGCGCCAACAGGCTATTCCATTACCACGGAAATTGACATCACGAAACTGCTTGCCGTGCTCCGCGCTTCGGGGCTTAAATTTTTTCCGGCATATCTTTGGCTTGTCACGAAAGCCCTGAATGAACAGCCTGAATTTCGCATGGCTTTGAAGGATGGCACTTTGGGATATTATAATACGCTGACACCGCTGTATGCAGCTTTCCATGATGACACGAAAACGTTCAGTTTAATGTGGACGGAGTTCGACGATTGCTTTTCTGCCTTTTGTAACGCATATCTGGAGGATAAAAATGCTTTCGGTCAAACACGCGGCATACTCGCAAAGCCGGGACAGGTTCCGCCGCCAAATGCTTATACGGTATCTTGCGTGCCTTGGATTTCTTTCAAACATTTTGCCGTGCATTCCTATGAAAAAAGCGATTATTTTTTTCCGTCAGTCGAGGCAGGGAAATATTACGAGAAAGACGGACAAACAATTTTGCCGCTTTCCCTGACTTGCCATCATGCCGCATCCGACGGCTGGCATGTGCATTTGTTTTTGAAAACGCTGCAAAAGCATGCAAATATTTTTGATAAGTTTTTGAATTTGTGATAAAATGGAGGCAGGAAATTTTGCGAGAAGGGGGTTTTATCATGAAAATTATCGATTTGACGCATACGATTTCCGAAGATATGCCGGTTTATCCGGGCACCGAGCCACCGGTTTTAAAACAGGCAAATACATACGAGAGAGACGGATTTAAAGAGACCCTTCTTTCCATGTATTCGCACACCGGAACTCATGTGGATCCACCCGCTCATCTGTTTGCGGACAGAACAACTCTGGACGCACTTCCGATTGAGCAATTTGCAGGAAAAGCACTGGTTGTCGACTGCACGCATCTTGCAGAAAGCGAGACTATCACTATGGCTGAACTGAAAAAAGCGGACATCGAAAAAGCAAAAGCTGCTGACTTTCTGCTCTTTTATCTTGGCTGGGATAAGCACTGGGGCAGCGACCGTTATTTCGGTGATTACCCTTGCATCAATGACGAAGTTTTAGACTTCATCCTTAACACGGAAAAGAAAGGCATTGGTTTTGATGTTATCGGCATGGATCCGATTCCCGATGCAAACCTGACGCGTCACAAGAAACTTTTCCGCAAGCATGAAATTATTAACATCGAAAATCTCTGCAATCTCGATAAATGCGGCAAGGACCTGTTCTGGTTCTTCGCACTGCCGCTGAAATGGAAAAACGCCGACGGTGCTCCGCTTAGAGCCGTGGCGTTTTGGTCTGATTAAAATTATAATTCCACATACCGATAGCCATTCCCGTGCTTTGCTGTCCAAAAGCTCCGACTTGCAGTCCGTTTTAAAAAAGAAAGCTTAGTTTTCGTCAGAAGCCGGGAATCTGACTGTCATGGAAGTTCCACACTCTGGGTTTTCTTCAGCCCTTATTTCGCCGCCGTGAAGAGCAGTTATATTCCAAACGAGTGAAAGGCCGAGTCCCACGCCTCCGTATTCTCTGCTGCGTGATTTGTCAACCCGGAAGAAGGGCTGAAAGATACTATCGCGATACTCTTTCGGAATTCCAAATCCGGTATCGGAAACTTTGATAAGAAGATCTGAATCATCCTCTGTTACCGAAACGGTTACCGCTCCGTTATCCCGATTATAGCGGATGGCATTTTCAATCAAATTAAACAGCAGACGATAGATCAGCGTGTCGCTTCCCGTCATGAAGGCATCACCGGTATGCGTAAGGCTGACGCTCTTCTTTTCTGCGAGAGGAGCAAGATCCGTAAAAATTTCTTCTATCATCGGAAACAATTGGATCCTGTCATTGCACGGGATTGTGTGAAGTTCACTCATTTCAAGCAGAGTTCTTGTCATCTGCGCCATGCGCTCGGTCTGCTCTTCCAGCAGCTTCAGAAAATCCGCAGTCTCCGGCAGGATGTCGGGGTGCTCGGCAGCAAACAGTTCGATCTGCGCCTGCATAAGCGTAAGAGGTGTGCGGAGTTCATGCGCGGCATTTCCCGGAAACTGACGCTGAGCGTTAAATCCTTCGTCAAGGCGGTCCATCATACAGTTAAAGGAAGTTTTAAAATGCTGAAACTCCGGAATGACATCTTCTGTGATTTTCATCTCTGTTAGGTTTGTAGTCTGCACATTCTCCACACGCGACGCAAAATTCCGTAAAGGCTTCAATGCATGTCCGCTCACAAAATACGCAAGTACTCCGCCGAGCAGCGTTACGGCGAATGTGATGCACCAGTTCGTAAAGTAATAATCTTTTTGCATACCGTCGATTATAATAGTAAGATTGTTGTCGGTTTTGCCGGTTTCCGGATTAAAAACTTCCGAATCGCTGCCCACGGTGATTTCGCATTCGGATACATAGGACCCTATGGAGTCCATATATCGGCTTCCGGAATAACTGAGAAGAAGATTGATGGACACACAGATTACCCCTATCAAAAGTGAGGTTGTCAAGGCTATACGCCACTTGAGCGAGAG
>CABQMM010000026.1 GCA_902465215.1 uncultured Bacillota bacterium | reverse complement strand
GACATCGGCTGCGCAAGCGGTAAGGACATCGTTTCGGCGGCTGACGGTACGGTTATCATGGCACAGTGGTACGGTGGCTACGGAAACTGTGTGATGGTTGACCACGGCGGCGGAATTGTAACGCTTTATGGACATGCTTCCAGCCTTTGTGTAAGTCAGGGGCAGTCGGTTAAACGCGGACAGGTGATTGCCAAGGTCGGCTCAACCGGACGCTCCACGGGACCGCATCTGCACTTCGAAGTTCGTAAGAATGGTGACTATGTGGATCCGATGAGCTACTTTAAATAATGTGAAATGATGGCAAAATATTATGGAATATGATCAGACAATTTTAGAACTTTTACATAGGAGAGGAATTACGGGAGAAGACGAAATCGAAGAGTTCCTCTCCGATAAGCCAAAGAAAACATACGATCCATCCCTGCTTGACGATTTAGACGCGGGGGTGGATTTCATATTGCAAAAAACCAGGGAAAACACCAAAATTTGTATTTACGGGGACTACGATGCGGACGGAATCACATCGACAGCCCTCATGCTCAGCATTTTGGGACATCTGACGCCGAAAAAGAATTTGAATTACTATATACCGTCAAGATTTGAAGAGGGGTACGGCTTAAACAAAGAGGCAATCAAATTCATTGCGGACAACGGATACGAAATGATTATAACTGTGGACTGCGGAAGTGTTTCTGCGGAGGAGGTCGCTTATGCAAAAGAGCTGGGGCTTGCGATTGTCGTTACCGACCACCACAATATTACCGATGTGATGGCGGACTGCCTGCTGATTAATCCAAAACGTCCGGGCTCAAAATATCCTTTTACCGAGCTTTCCGGCTGCGGAGTTGCCTTTAAAATTGCACAGCGGCTTCAGAAAAAAGCAGGGCTGCCAAAGTCAGTTCTGACAGAGGTGCTGGACCTTGTGGCAATCGGAACAATCGGAGATATCATGCCGCTTTTGGACGAAAACCGAACTTTTGTAAAATTCGGACTGAAGGTTATAAATACAGGACAGCGCTACGGACTGCGCAAGCTGATGGAAGGCGCGAAACTGAACTGCGGTAAAGTTAAATCGGGAAATGTAGGCTTTGTCATCGTGCCACATTTGAATGCGTCGGGAAGAATCGAAGATGCTTCGCAGGCAGTCAGATTGCTGCTGGCGGAGGAAGGCAGCGCCGAGGCAAGAACCATTGTGAAAGATTTACTGGCAAAAAACCGAGAGCGAAAGCGTCTTCAGCAGGAAACTGTTGATAGCTGTACACGGAACCTTAACCAAATTGACGATTTCCTGTTAATTCGTTCAGAAGATGCGCACGAAGGCATTGCGGGAATTGCAGCAGGAAAAATCAAGGACAAATATTATCGTCCAACGGTTATCGTCACACCTTCCGGCGATGAAAAGCAATATTTGAAGGGCACGGGCAGAAGTATTGAGAATGTAAATCTATATGAACTTTTAAAACGGCACGAAAATTGCTTTGAAAGATTTGGCGGACACGCAAGCGCCTGTGGCTTTTTAATGCCGGCGGAAAACTTTGATGAGCTGCGAAGCGGATTGCTTTCCGATATGGCAGAAATCAAGGAAAGAGAGCCGGACATTTTTGTCAGACGCTATCCGGTGGATATGGAAATCGGAATTTCGGAGGCAAGTTTGCAGCTTGCAGAGCAGCTCGAAATGCTTGCTCCGTTCGGAAGCGGTAATCCAAAACCATTGTTCCAGCTTGAAAATCTGCGAATCTCGGATGTCCATTACATGGGCGATGACAAGCAGCATGTGCGCTTTAAAGTTTCTCCGAAAGATATGCCAAGAGAAACATTGACCTGTATTTTGTTCAGTGAGGCTGCGGACTATAAAGAAATTTTGGAAGAAAGAAGATTTGCACAGAAAATTATCGGATCGCTGGATTGTCATGTTTGGCAGGGGGAAAAACAGCTTCAGCTTATGGTCGAATGTATGGAGTAAATTTTCAGTTTGACTAATACCGCCTTTAATGTTATAATTTTCACTAGGTAAAGTTTGAAAGGAGCATTTTTATGGCATACGAATCTAAATTCAAAAGACCTGATATTGATGAATTGTTCGAAGCGGTTCTGACACTGAAGGATATGGAAGACTGTTATCGCTTTTTTGAGGACATTTGCACCATCAATGAAATCCATGCGATTGCGCAGAGACTTCAGGTTGCCAAGCTGCTCTCGGAAAAGAAAACCTATAATGAAATTGAAAGCGCGACCGGCGCTTCAACGGCGACCATCAGCAGAATAAATAAATGTTTGGTTTACGGGGCGGACGGCTATAAAAGAGTTTTAGCCGGGATGAAAGAAAAAAATAACGAATGATTTAAAATTCCAAGCAGGACGCCTTATTCGGCGTTCGCTTTTGTTTTTGGGGGTGACTGAAATGAAATACGGAATTTATATTTACGAAGGGGACTTAAGCTCGCCTGAATTGCGTGAAAATTTGATTACGGATGCCGTGGGTGCCTATTGTCAAAAGCACGGAATTGCGTGCGAGGAAATTCAGATTATCCGCGCGGAAAAGGGAAAACCGTATATCTGCGGAACAGAAAAGGATGTCTACTGCAATGTGTCGCACAGCGGCAATATGTGGATCTGCATTGTAGGCGAAGCGGAATGCGGCATCGATTTACAGCTCGTAAAAGACTGCAAATACGAACAGCTCAGCCGTCGCTATTTCACACCGGAGGAGCAGGGATATATCCGAAACTTCGGAATTAACGGTTTTTTCCGCCTTTGGGTGAGAAGAGAAGCCTTCGGAAAGTATACGGGTGAAGGCTTTTACGGAGAAAAACCGCCGTTTGTGGACGCGGACGGACGGCTGATTGATACGGTCTGTGACGGATTTCTCAAGGATCTGCCGATTGCGGACGACATCATCTGCACTTACTGCACCGGGGGAGAGGACGACGACATTGAATTCTTCTTTTAAAAACGGCGCGGCGGGTGCGCAGAGCGATGTGCAAAAAGCCTTCGACGCAGGCTGCCGCAAGCTGTCGGCGCGGATGCGGACAGAAAAGGAAATTCGCGGCTTTTTAAAGCAGAACGGATTCGGGGAAGAGGCAGCAGAGGAAGCTGTGGCAATGCTGAAGGAATACCGCTATCTCGATGACGAAAGATACTGCAAAGAATATTTCCGCTATGCCAAGGCGAAGGGAAGAGCGGACGGGCGCATTGTCAAAGAGCTCGCTGCAAAAGGTGTTTCCCCGGAGCTTGCGCGAAATGCCATCGAAGATGCAAGGTGCGAAGCAGAGGTGGACCGCGGCATGGCAGGCGCATCGGACTTTTTCGGGCAGCCGCAGACGGACGACCGCGCCTTAGCTATGGAAATTGGCGAAAAGATGGTAAGGCAGCAACGCGAAAACGGGAAAGACAGAGATGAAAAGTTTTTCGCCAGAGTCGGGAGGCGCTTGGCGGGACTCGGATATGACAGCGGCACGATTTACAGCGTGCTGGGAAAGTTGAGGCAGGATGAACGAGACAGACAAAGAGATTATTAACGAAGGCTGCGGATGCGGGCAGGAACCCGAGGCAGACCGCTTTCAGCGCACGCGCAGACTGATTGGTGCTGAAGCACTGGAAATGCTTCATGCTTCAAAGGTGCTCGTCTTTGGAGTGGGCGGCGTAGGTGGTTATGTATGCGAAGCGCTTGCCAGAGCGGGCGTCGGAAAAATCGACATCGTGGACAAAGATGTCGTGGACATCACGAATATCAACCGCCAGATTATCGCCACAACGGATACCATCGGACTGCCGAAGGTCGAAGTCTGCAAGGAAAGAATGCTTTCCATCAATCCGGAAATTCAAATCGACGCGAAGCAGTGCTTTTATCTGCCTGAAAAAGCCTCGGATTTTGCGTTTGAAGCGTATGACTATATCGTCGATGCGATTGACAATGTGACGGCTAAAATCGATATTATCTGCCAGGCAAAGCAGGCAGGAACGCCTGTGATTTCCTCCATGGGAACGGGAAACAAGCTGGATCCGACGCAGTTTCGGATTGCCGACATCGAAAAAACGAAAGTTTGTCCGCTCGCAAAGGTCGTAAGAAAGGAGCTGAAAAAGCGCGGCGTACGCGGCGTAAAGGTTTTATATTCGGAAGAGGAGCCGGTTCGCACAGGAATGCGAACGCCTGCAAGCATCAGCTTCGTGCCGCCGGTGGCGGGACTGATAATCGCAGGCGAAGTCATTAAAGATTTGTCGCTTAGAAAAATTTCAGATGATCAAGGTTAAGGGGAGCTTTCAGCTCCTCTTCTAAGTATGTAAGGAGATTTTCCGCCTCCTCAAAAAGTCCGTAAATATGCAGGCAGCCTTCCCGCATGAAGCCGTTTTCCACCGTCTGACGCAGGAGCGCATCCATTGCATCATAATAGCGGTTGACATTGAAAATGCCGATGGGCTTGTTGAGCTGTTTGAGCTGTTTCAGCGTCAAAACCTGAAAAAATTCCTCGTAGGTGCCGATTCCGCCCGGAACGACTAAAAAGGCGTCGGCTTTGTCTTCCATAATCTGCTTGCGCTCCGCCATCGTTTCGGTGAAGATGAAGTCGTCACATTTTTCATATAAAATGCCCGGATTGTCAAAGAATTTCGGCGCAACTCCGATGATATGACCGCCTTCTGCGCTCATGCCGCGCGCCGCAGCTCCCATCAGGCCGTTTGCGCCGCCGCCGTACACCATGCTGTGACCGCGACGCGCCATCTGCCGGCCGAGCTCCTCGACGGCTTCGATATATAAGGAATCAATATCGGGACTGCTCGCCCCGTAAAGACAAATGTTCATAAGAATACCTCCTTGCGTGAATACTACTATTATATGGGAAAGAAAGGGAAAGTGCAATGAAGAAGAAAGCAAAAAAAGAAAAAAAGAAATGGAAGCTCGCGCTGACTGTACTCTGCTTATGTCTGATTTTTTGTGTTTCTCCCTTCTCAAAATTTTTCCTGAGCATGGGCGTAATGTCCGTCTACAGCGGAATGCATGAAAAAGAAAGCGTCCTTGCGAAAAAGAATGTCGAGCTTAAAATTCCGGGCGGCAGCGGCAAGGGCTGGTATCCGTTTGTGATGACTTTTAATCCGAATTCTGCCGATTTTTGCAGGTTCGCAGGGCTACCGGACGATGCGGTGCATCTGAGCATTCTCTATAATTTTCCGGCATTCGATTTAAGCTGGGGCAAAGGCTATAGCCGTCTTTTCGATAAAACATCGCCTTATTACAATTCGTTCTACGGTGCATATGCCGTGAGCGGAAGCACGGACGGCAGCCCATATGGCTTTCACATGGACGGCAGCCTGAATCAGGAGGAGATTGCGAAAGTCGCAAAATACGATTTTCAAAGATTGGTATTAGGCGATTTCGGTCTCGCGCCGCGCGATAGGGTATTTACATGGACAGTGAGCGCGACACAGGAAGAGGATGCAGCCGGGGAAGCCTCCGAGACCGCCGCCGCGGCTTCCAAACAAAACCTCTTCCTAGGCGAAACAGGCTGGCAGCGTGTAGATGCAGATCTTCTTGTAAACGGATGCGTACATCGGGCAGAGGGCTTCGTACAGTCGTATTTGCAATACGGAACGCCTAATTACGATGTATCGAAAACGGGTGATGAAAACAAACGCCCCTTTACTCCGGTTGGAATGAAGGGACGCATATACGCCAAATATTTAGAGGAGAAAGATCTCTCTGTTTTCTTTTATATCATTGCCGCGGACGAAAAAGTGCTCGAGCAGACCGACGAAGAAATTCTCCGAAGCAGCAAGCTGAATTTTCGCTGAAGCAGGTGAGCCCGGCGGTTTGCCGGAAGCCGGTCTTGTTCTCTACAGATAAGGGCGAAGCCCTTCTGCAAGCTGCGACTCACAGGCAATCAGTTCTTTTGCGATTTTCTTTGACTGTGCGTCGGCCGCTTTGTACTTATTCAGATAGCGGCTCAGAGATTTGACTCCCATGTTGCAGCCGTCGGTGATTAAATCTGCAATCGTATTGTCACCTGCGTCAACTGCCATCATCACATTGGTTTTTATCCACGACATGCCTTTGGCAATCGGGCTTGGGTCTTTTCCTGCATCATCATAATCGTTCAGCAGGCGGTGCGTTTCCGAGCCGAGCCTTTTATGCTCCTCTTTGACATCTTCAAGCATCTGCATCAGCTTCGGGTCTGTCGTCTCGTCTAAAATTTCGTCAATCGAGCTGACGCCCATCTTGATTCCTGCATTACATTCGCGCAAAAGTTTTATTGTATCGTCTTCCATTCTTTCGCGTCTCCTTTCTCCGTAAGTATTGCTTATCGGATATTGTATGCAGTTTTGGCTTGTTTATACAATTCGGTTCAGTGTTCCGCCCTCTAAGAAGCTCTTCAGATTTGCAGCACTTGTTTTGCAGATAACCTCGCGGGCTTCTCTTGAACTCCATGCGATATGCGGCGTTACATACAGGTTCGGAATGCCGATGAACGGATGGCCTTTGCGAGGCGGTTCGCCGTTTACCACATCGATTGCAGCCGCCGCCAGTTTGCCGGATTTCAGAGCTTCGGCAACATCCTCTTCATTGAGCAGAGCGCCTCTTGCGGTATTGATTAAAATCGCGCCGTCTTTCATGCGGGAAATGAAATCCTTATTCACAAAGCCCTTATTATCAGGCGTTGCAGGGCAGTGCAGCGTGAGAATATCCGACTTGACTGCAGCTTCCGGATCCTGGCTGTATACATTGACTGTCATGCCGAAAGCCTTTGCAATTTCCGCAACCCGCTTGCCGATGCTTCCGTATCCGACGATTCCAAGCGAACGGCCCGAGAGCTGAATAATCGGCTTTTCGATGAAGGTAAAGTCAACGGAATTTTCCCATTTATGTTCGTGTACAAGGCGCGTATAGAGTCCTACATTATCCGCCACTTCCAGAATCAGCGCAAAGGTATGCTGTGCAACGGACTCCGTCGAATATGCCGGAACATTGCAGACTGCGATGCCGCGTTCTTTCGCCGCAGCGATGTCGATATTATCATATCCGGTCGCCGTAACTCCGATAAATTTCAGGTTCGGGCAGGCGTCCATGACTTCTTTCGTAATTTTGACTTTGGAAGTGAAGAGTGCAACTTCAGCCGTGCCGATGGCGTCGATTACATCCTCCTGTGCGATTCGGTCATAAGTTGTCAAATCGCCCAGCGCAGCAAGCTCTGTCCATTCCAAGTCGTCAAGATGAATCGTGTAAGCGTCTAAATTTACTATTTTCATTTTTGTCACCTCCGTTATGCTATCAGTATACCACAAAAATTTTTTCTTCCAAACGATTTCTTTGTATTTTTTTCTTATCTGTGGTAGAATATACTACACATTAAAAGTCAGAAATATTATAGAAGAAAAAGAGTGGATACAATGAATGTAAAAGAAAATATTATCGTTGCGGCATCGCGCAACAAACATAAAATAGAAGAAATCGAAGCAATTACGAAAAAGTTCGGGATGCGTCTGATTTCCCGCGATGAGGCAGGTGTGCCGAAATTCGAGGTTGAAGAGGACGGAGAAACCTTTGAAGAAAATTCCTTTAAAAAGGCAAATGAAATTATGAAGGTCTGCGGCAAAATCACGCTTGCAGACGATTCCGGTCTGGCAGTTGACTATCTGGGAGGCGCACCGGGCGTTTATTCGGCTCGTTTTGCGGGGGAAAACGCAGACGATGCGAAAAATAACGAAAAGCTTCTGAAATTACTGGAAGATGTAGAAGCAAAGGAGAGGACGGCAAAATTTGTTTCGGTTATTACAATGGTCTATCCCGACGGGACGACGCTTACGGCAAGAGGCGAATGCATGGGCAGAATTCTGACTGCACCCGCAGGCGAAAACGGTTTCGGCTACGACCCGCTTTTTGTGCCGGACGGATATGAAAAGACCTTCGCGCAGCTCAGCGCAGAAGAAAAAAATGAAATCAGCCACAGAGCGATTGCTTTGAAAGAGCTGGAACGACTTTTAGAAGAAAGGGAAGGCGTGAATGGTTGAGAGACTGAGAACAGGGCGAAAAAATACCCTGATTCGAATCCGCAAAATGATTATTCTGGGAATCCAGCAGTTCCAAGATCCGTATTATCAAGGTGTTGCAGCGCAGCTCGCGTTCTTCATGTTTTTATCAATATTGCCGACCTTTATCCTGCTTTCGCAGGTCCTCGGCTTTTTTTCACTGTCGCTTTCCAGCATTGAGCAGTGGGTTGACATCAATGTTACGGGCGCGGGCGTAGATACAATTCGGAGAATGCTGAATTACTCGCCTTCGGGAATCAACAGTTTTTTCCTTGCAGTAACAGCGCTTTGGGCAGCATCGCGCGTGCAGTTTGCGATGATTCGCGTGACGAATTATACGCTGACAGATGGCATAACGACAGGAGAGGGCTATGTGAAGGACCGTCTGCGGTCGCTGAAAACCATTTTGATGACGATTTTTACCGTGGCATTTTCACTGATTGTCGTTGTCTATGGACCGATTATTTTGAATCTGCTTTTGGGAAAGGTGCTCGGAGCAAAAATTACTGAAGCGGCATGGATGGCGCTTCGCTGGCCACTGGCTGCAGCACTGTATTTTTTGATGATTTCCTATAACTATTATGTTTTGCCGAGCATTCGCGTGCGGTATCGGGACATCGTTCCGGGGAGCATTTTTGCGTCCGTTGGATTTTTAGCGGTGACCTTTGTATACAATATTTATACGGCAAGAAGCGTAAACTATGACATCCTGTACGGCTCCTTTTCCAACATCGTCGTGCTGATGTTCTGGTTCTGGTTCATCGCATGGGTGATGTGCCTGGGGGTTACGATTAACCGCGTCTGGTGGGCGACGAGAAAGTATGACGCAATTCCGATTGCTCCGGAGGCCGCAGCAAAACGAAAGCCAATCAATATCTTTTAAGAAAAACTTTACGAATTTAGGGGGAAAACGGTATGGCAAAGAAAGTATTGATTATTATGAATCCCTGCTCAGGGACAAAGAAAGCAAATAAATATCTCACGGATATTGTAAATATCTTTACGGTCAACGACTATGTTCCGACCGTTCTGACGACGACCAAGCGGGGTGACGGGAGAATTTATGCAAAAAATTATGCAAAGAGAATGGATTTAATCGTCTGCATTGGCGGTGATGGGACATTTAATGAGGTGGTTTCGGGCGTGATTCAAAGCGGCGTGCGCGTCCCAATCGGTTATATTCCGGCGGGCAGCACCAATGACTTCGCAAGCAGCCTTCACCTTTCAAAAAATATCGTCAAGGCTGCCAAAGACATTGTTCAAGGGGAGCCTGTCTCGCTGGACATCGGCAGCTTCAACGGGAGAAACTTTTCCTATGTGGCTTCATTCGGAGCTTTTACGAAGACTTCCTATGCTACCCCGCAAAACGTCAAGAATGCGCTCGGACATCTGGCTTATGTTCTGGAGGGAATTAACAGCATTGCCTCCATCCGTGCCGAGCACATGGTAATTGAAGTCAACGGCGTGAAGTACGAGGATGACTATATTTTCGGGGCAATCAGCAATTCGACTTCGGTGGGAGGAATTTTGACGCTGAAACCGGAGCTTGTGGATATGAGCGACGGCGAGTTTGAACTTTTGCTGATAAAGTCACCGAGAGATTTGGTAGAGCTGGGATTAATTATTCACATGCTGTCGACGCAGAACTATGAAAGCGAGATGATGACTTTCATCAATGCAAGTGAGTTTAGTATCCATGCAGAAAAAACGACTTCCTGG
>CABQMM010000025.1 GCA_902465215.1 uncultured Bacillota bacterium | reverse complement strand
TTGACTATATAGTGCTATAGTGTTATAATAGAGAGAGGTGATTTTATGTCATATTTTTTAAAGAAAACGAAGAACAAAAAAGGTACTTATCTGCAAATTTACGAAAGCTATTACGACCCGGCTCGCAAAACCGGAGCTCATCGCTCCTACAAACCACTTGGATATCTTCATGAGCTTCAGGCAAGTGGAATCGAGGACCCCATCGCTTTTTACAGCGAAGAAATCAAAAAACTGAATCAGGATTCCAAGCAGAAAAAACAGTCTGAAAAAGCACGTCAGATTTCCGAGGAATCCCCGGAAAAGTTTCTAGGATATTTCCCATTCAAAAATATCCTGGATTCTCTTGGATGCAAAAGATACATCGACCTTCTGCAAACTGCAACGAATTTTAGATTTTCGGTATTCGATCTGATTGCAGCTCTCGTTTACGCAAGGCTTGTCCGTCCATGCTCCAAATCCAAAACCTATGAGGAAGTCATTCCCAAATTATTTGAATCCTATGACTTTTCCCTCGACCAGCTCTATTCCGGTCTCGAATATGTCGGCTCGGAATACGAAAAGATCATCGAGATTTTTAACCATCAGATTATGCCAAAATACAAGCTGGATACTTCTCGCACCTATTTTGACTGTACAAACTTTTACTTTGAAATTGACAGAGAAGATGCACTGCGCCTAAAAGGGCCATCGAAAGAAAACAAGAAAGATCCGATTGTTGGTCTGGGTCTTCTTCTTGATGCACACCAGATTCCCATCGGCATGAAAATTTATCCCGGCAATCAAAGTGAAAAGCCTGTGATTCGAACTATTATTGATGGCTTAAAGCAGCGCAATCAGATATCCGGCAGAACCATTCAGGTGGCAGACAAAGGTCTGAACTGTTTTCAAAACATTCTTCACGCCCTAAAAGCCGGCGATGGATATATTTTTTCAAAGTCCGTAAAAACACTTCCCGAAACAGAAAAACGCTGGGTACTGCTTGAAAATGATTATACCGATGTAATCGGCAAAGACGGGAAGCTTCTTTACCGCATAAAAGAATGCATCGACGATTTTCCGTACAGCTATACCGATGCACAAGGGCACAGAAAAACAGTAAGGCTCACAGAAAAACGCATCGTAACCTACAATCCAAAGCTTGCAGAAAAGCAAAGATACGAAATTGCAAGAGAGGTTGAAAAAGCGAAAAAACTAAAGGCATCGGAAGCAAAACGTTCCGAATACGGAGACTGTTCCAAATATGTTACGTTTGCTCCTACGGATAAAAAAGGTGAAAAAACAGATGGAAAGGTCAAGGTCGAAATGAATGAAAAGGCAATCGAAAATGCGATGGAACTTGTTGGTTACAATTTGATTGTAACTTCAGAAATCCGGATGCCTGCCTCAGAAATCTATTCTACCTATCATAATCTCTGGCGCATTGAGGAATCTTTCCGCATCATGAAAAGTCAGCTGGATGCCAGGCCGGTGTATTTGCAAAAAAAAGAAACGATTACAGGACATTTTCTTATCTGCTATCTGTCCGTTCTTCTTACCAGGATTTTGCAGATCTATGTTTTGAACGATGAATATGGGGTTGACGAACTTTTTAAGTTTATACAGGATTTTCGAGTAGCCAAAATCTCAGAACGAAAATATATCAATCTGACTCGAAGCACCGCTTTCATACGCGATTTATCTGCTCGTACCGGACTACCTTTAACCTCTTATTTTTTAGAAAGTGGCGACATTAAAAAAGTGCTGGACCATAGGTTTTAATCTATGGTTTAGCACTATTTTTTTACTTCAAGTCCCAAAGACAGGATTTATTATTGTACAGGAAGGCGTTAGGATTGTAAAGAGGGATTTTTAGGTTTTATGGGAGAATTTTTAGATAGTTTCCCTTTCATTAAAATATTTCGGTTTTTTAAATTTACACATCACGTCTTTGCAGTTTTCGCATTTCAGAATGTCGTTGGAGCCTTCCCAAAACTGCTCCGGATGCTTAATCAGGGTGATTTCCCACCTGAGCATGAGCACGATGCTCGTAAAGAACAAACTCCACGAGAAGAAGTTCCTTATAAAAAGCATCGGGGTAAACATCATAAAATAGCCCCAGTTAAAGATTCTGCAGTTGACGCAGCAGCGGTTCTTTATGATAAAGCTTTGGAACGGGCACCAGACGACCACGCAGATCAGGTCGCACATATAGTAAAAGACCGACAGGAGAATCAGTTCCTTCGAGCCGATAATCTTAAACACATAAAGAATGCCGAAAATTGCGTTGAAACTTAGCCATATCAGCAGCACCCTGATTGCCGCAAGATTGTTTTTCTGCACATAGCGGTACATTTCGATTTCGCTGTAATCTGCCGCCTGCACATAATGGCTTGCAAAGCCTTTTTTGCTCCCCATCGTGATTCGCTTGTTTTGTGGGAACATCTGCAGAATCATGCTTCCCATCATAATCGCCCATATAACATAGAGCCACCAGCGTTCGTCAGACTTGAATATGTATGCGAGCACAGCCGCTGCGAAAACGATGCAGCGGAATATCAGCTTGCCCACGTATTCCTTGAACATATCAATTTCTATTATCTTTTTCATCTGCTGTCTCCGCTTTCTAATTTTTCAGGCACCCCACCGGAACTACAAAAACGCCATCTTTCCGTTGATATGCAAGGCCTTCTCCCGTTATAATCATAAGAAATGCCGGCTCTCTCATTTTCTGCGTATTAACACGCTGTTTGAGTGCTAACAGATGCTTTGCCGCCTCTTCAACTTCTTTCGTTCCAAGCTTTATTTCTATAGCTGCCCATCTTCCATCGTTCAAGGCAATAACTGCATCTGCCTCAAGGCCGCTGCTATCCCGATAATGGAAGAGCTCACCATCCATCGCATCTGCATATACGCGTAAGTCACGATCGCAAAGTGATTCGAATAAGAAACCAAAGTAGTTAAAATCATCCATGAGTTTTTCCGGTGAAAGCCGCATAACCGCAGCAGCAATCGACGGGTCTGTAAACTGTCGTTTCGGGGATGTTCGTATTGCTGTTTTCGAGCGCAGAAGCGGATTCCATGCCGGAATATTATCCGTGACAAAAATTCGGTTCAAAGCATTGACGTACTGCCCGATTGTTTTTTCCGAAATCAGCCCATCACCGTCACCCATGGCAATATCATCTCTTATCGTTTTTGTTGTCGCAAGAGTCGAGATATTTCGGGAAAGCGACCGAAGCAAAGCCCTGACGCGTACCGGGTTCTTTTCAATATTATCTACCCTCGATATGTCAGCGTTTATGATCGCCTCAACATAATCAATTGCGTGACGCATTGCATTTTGGGGAGTGTCGGTTACCGATGCCGGCCATCCGCCCCGGACAATCGCAAATGCAATCTGCTCAATTGTCAATTCCGAGATTGCTTCTATTTCCTTTTTCCCGTCAAATAATTCTGACAAAGAAACGCTTCCGTTTGACTCTCCCGACTCAAAAAGGCTCATTGTTCTCATCGTCAGCCGTGATATTCTCCCGGTTCCCGTATGCTGCACCGCATTATCAAGCGGGACTGCCGAACCTGTCAGTATGAATTGACCGCTCAATCCTCTTTGGTCAACCATAAATCTCACCGCATCCCACAGGACGGGTGCCGTCTGCCATTCATCAAGGAGTCTTGGCGTTTCTCCCTGCAGCAAAAGCGATGGTTTCGCATCTGCCGCTTTTAAATATCCAAGTGCCTTATCCGGATCTTGCATATAAAGCTGGCTTTTGGATTTTTCTGTTGCTGTCCTTGTTTTTCCACACCATTTTGGTCCCTCTATCAGCACAGCACCGCTGGTTTTGAGCCGCTCATCCAACAATTTGTCTGCAATTCGCTTTAAGTAGGTCTCTCTCATACTTTCCTCCGTTAATGTATATGTCTTATTATACCCTTAACTTCCGAAATTATCAAGCTTTTACTTCCGAAATTGTAGACATTTTACTTCCGAAATTGTGAATTTTGTTATATTTTTACATTTTCTATTATCTTTTTCATCTCGTCATTTCCTCGATAATCGGGCGGATTCTCTGCCTGTCAATCAGGTTGCAGCCGTTTTCCATATAAGAAATCATAACTTTGTCATTGTCCGTAATCTCCGACTCACGCTTTCCCTTAATCATTTTCTGTGCCAGATTCATAATCATTTTATCCGCACCTTTCAGATTCTCCGGATGATATTCTCCCGGCAGATAGAAGCAAGGAAGCTGCTTCATGTAACTCTTCGGAAAGTTAATGTCGCGAAGCTGCTGTCTGGCCTCCGTGTCATCGAGATTGATTCCGACCGCAAAAATCGCATAATGCCTTTCTGCGACTCCAGACTTTTCGAGATCTTCCCGGGAAATCTTTCCCGAACGGTACATATCGAGAAGTTTTAGATCCGACTTAATCCATTTCATAAACTTGTCGAGTTCCTTGATTCCGCCTGCCTGCACGCCGCCGCCATAGATTACATTGTCATAATTCTTCAGTTCATTTTTCTTAAACTCGTCTATGGAAACCGCCCGGCAGCCGAGCTCTTCGGCAATCCATGCCGCATACTGCGCGCTGGCTCCGTATTTACTTTTATATATTACAATCGTTTTTTCCATCTGCTGCCCTCTTACATTTTCACATTTTCCACCCGCAAAATTGCTGCCATCTGTTTTCGCAATTCTTCCGACGGGCTGACCCAGAGGGATTCTTCCGTCCGAAAAGTCTTGCCGCTCGGAAGGTAAATCAGTACCTCATGGTCGCCCTGATGTCTTTTCAGGTTGACTTTGATTTCCTCTAAAGTCATAGCTTCGTTCATATCCGCAGGTATGCGAAGTTTCACCATGCCTGCAGGCTGACGCTTCGCAGCAGGCGCACTCGCCTGCGTTTCTCTTGCGGAATCCCGTTGCTGCGGCGTTGCCGGATTTCCCTGCGGAGTCGTTCTGCTGCTGTATCCGCCGCGACTGCCTCCGCTATAGCTGCTGCGCGAGCGCTGCGAAAATCCGCGCTCAAGTGCTGTATCAATATCCAACACTTCGTCCGCGAGCACCTTCGGCGCCTCATCCTCTTTAAAGTTCAAAGTTCCTTTGATTGCCACAACGCGGTCGTCTTGAATTTCTTCCGCGCAATTTTCATATACATTCGGGAAGATGACAACCTCTGTAATTCCGTACAAATCTTCAAGGTCGACAAATGCCATCATCTTGTTGCTCTTTGTAATCAAGGTCTTTTTGCCCGCAATCATGCCGCTGATGATGCAGGACATTCCATCGTAAATCGGCGACTGCCCTGTGCCTGTGCTGTCCGCCATCACATTTCCATGCGTTTCTTCTGTGTTCATCGCTTCCTCCACATGCGCCAAATCGTCACTGGTTATGGAAGAAATTCTACGCATTTTATCTTTATATGCGTCGAGTGGGTGACCTGTCAGGTAGACTCCCAGCATTTCCTTTTCCATTGCAAGCTCAACGTTTAATGGGAATGCCTGAACATCCGGAAGGCGTGTGCTTGCGCCTGCGCTGCTCATCGCATCCGAAGCCATCTGGAAAAGCGAAATCTGTCCTTCGAGATTTTTCTTGGAAGTATTCTGCGCCGACTCGACTAAGGATTCATATACCGCAAGCTTTGCGGCTCTGTTTCCTTCGAGACAGTCGCAGGCTCCCGCCTTAATCAGGCTCTCAATCGCCCGCTTATTTACCTGTGAAATATCCAGATTATTGATAAACGCAAAAATATCCGAAGGCTCTCCCTTCTCTTCGCGCGCCTTCAAAATCGCATCGATTACATTTTCGCCGACATTTTTTACTCCTAAAAGGCCGAAGCGGATTTTACCATCCTCGACGCTGAATTTTTTCAAGCTCTTGTTGACCGACGGAGGCAGCACTTCGATTCCCATATCACTACAATTTCTGATATAGCGTGCAATCATCTTCGCATCGCCCATTACCGATGTCATAAGGGCCGCCATAAATTCAACGGGATAATGCTTTTTCAGATAGCCCGTTTCGTATGCGACAACTGCGTAGGCCGCTGCATGGGATTTGTTGAAGGCGTACTGCGCGAAAGTTTCCATATCTTCAAAGATTGCCTCCGCTGCCTGACGGCTGATCCCGTTTCTGATGCAGCCTGCGATTTCGACATTGCCGTTTTCGTCGAGCTTTCCGTTGATAAAATACTCCTTTTCCTGGAGCATGACATCTTTTTTCTTCTTGGACATCGCGCGGCGCACAAGGTCTGAACGTCCATAGCTGTAGCCGCCGAGGTCACGCACGATCTGCATAACCTGCTCCTGATACACAAGGCATCCGTAGGTTACATTCAGAATCGGTGCAAGCGATTCGTCCACATATTTAATCCCTTGCGGGTTCTTTTTGTTTTCGATATATTTCGGAATAGAGTCCATAGGACCCGGTCTGTAAAGCGAAATGCCCGCCACGACATCCTCAAAGCAGGTCGGCCGGAGGTTCTTCATAAACTGCGTCATTCCGCTGCTTTCAAGCTGGAAAACGCCGCTCGTATTGCCCGCAGAAATCATTTCGTAAACGGACGGATCGTCATATCCCATTCGCGCAAAATCAATCGTCACGTCATGGTTATGCTTGATAAGTTCAAGCGCGTCCCGTATTACGGTTAGATTCCTAAGTCCCAAAAAGTCCATCTTAAGAAGCCCCAGTTCCTCGATGGTCGTCATCGTAAACTGCGTTGCAGGTCCTTTTTCGGACAAATACAAAGGCACATATTCGTCAATCGGCGCTTTGGAAATTACAACGCCCGCCGCGTGAGTGGAAGCATGACGCGGCATGCCTTCGATTGCTTTCGCCATATCGATGACTTCCCTTGTCTCTTCATCATTTTCATAGAGGTTTTTCAGGTCGGGACTCGTTGCAAGCGCCTTGTCAATCGTCATGCCAAGTTCAAATGGAATCGCCTTGGCAATCTGGTCAGTTTTCGCATAGCTTACCGAAAGCGCCCGTCCGACATCGCGCACCGCCTGCTTTGCCTTCATGGTTCCGAAGGTTATAATCTGCGAAACCCGGCCTTCGCCGTATTTCTCCGTCACATAGTCGATGACCTCCTGCCTGCGCTCGTAGCAGAAGTCTATATCAATATCCGGCATGCTGACGCGCTCCGGATTCAGGAATCTCTCAAAAATCAAGTTATATCTTATCGGGTCGATGTCCGTAATCTTCAGGCAGTAAGCAACGATGGAGCCTGCCGCCGATCCCCTGCCCGGCCCGACCATAATCTCGTGACTTTTCGCATAGTTGATGAAGTCCCAGACAATCAGGAAATATTCAATGTAGCCCATGCTCTCGATTGTACCGAGCTCGTAGTTCAGTCTTTCTACCAGTTCCTTCGGCGTATGTACCGCTGAATATTCCGTGCCGTCCGCATAGCTGGCCGCATCTACTTCTCCAAGTTTTCCGTCCTCAAAAACAACTCCGAAACGGTCTTCCAGTCCCGCATAGCAAAGCTCTCGCAGATACTCCGTATTCGTCTTTCCAAGTGGAGCCTGAAACTCCGGCAGATGATATTCACCGAATTTAAAATCATAGCTGCACTGCTCGGCAATTTTCTGCGTGTTATCGCAAGCTTCCGGGCAATATGCGAAAATTTTTCGCATTTCGTCTTCGCTCTTCAGATAAAATTCATCATTCGGGAAGCGCATTCTCTTTTCGTCGTCAAGCGTTGTCGCTGTCTGAATAGCCAAAAGCACATCATGTGCCTTCGCGTCCTCGCGTCTCACATAATGTGCATCGTTGGTTGCCACAAGAGGAATCCCGAGTTCCTCAGACAAGCGCCTCATATCGGGCAAAATCGCCCGCTCTTCTTCCAGTCCCTGATCCTGAAGCTCCAGATAAAAGTTACCTTCGCCGAAAATTTCAAGAAGCGCCTCGGCTTCTGCCTTGGCGCCTGCATAATCACGCAAAAGGAGTCTGTGCTGGATTTCTCCTGCCAGACATCCTGAAAGCGCAATCAGCCCTTCGCTGTGCGCTCTCAGAACATCCTTATCAATACGAGGTTTATAGTAGTATCCGCGGATAAATCCCTCGGATACAATCTTAATCAGATTCTTATACCCGGTTTCGTTCTTTACCAGCAAAATCAAATGGCCCTGCCGCTTATCCTTTTCGGCGTCCTTATCCGTCATTTTGCGTGCGGCAGTATAGACCTCACAGCCGATAATCGGCTTGATGCCCTGTTTCTTGCACTCTTTATAGAAATCCACCACACCGAACATGACGCCGTGATCCGTAATAGCGAGGCTGTCCATGCCAAGTTCTTTGGCACGCGCTGCCACCTCCTTGATTCTGGCTGCACCGTCCAGCAGACTGTATTCCGTATGTACATGCAAATGCGTAAATGCCATCGATTCTCCTTTGCTTTTTCTCTAATCCTTTGTGTTATTCTAAACTCTGCACTTCAGTACCTTGCTGTATGTGCCGTAAATCTTCTTGCCGTTTACCGTCTTATATGCACGGACTTTGACATAATAGGTTTTGCCTTTTTTGAGGCCCGTCACGGTTTTGCTCAATGTCTTGCTTCCTGCGGTTGTCTTTACGACATTCTTCGTGAACTTGCTGCTTGTCGAGCATACAATCTGGTAGCCGCTGACATCTGCAGTCTTGCCGCTCTTCTTCGTTACGTAGTCAGTATTGATTGCAGCTTTTCCCCATGTAGCTTTCAGCTTGCCGCTTCCGGCCTTCGCAGCTTTCGTCAGCGTCGTCTGACTTGGCACCGATTTATAGAAAAACGCAAGTGCATAATATGCCTGTTCGGTTGCCATCTGGTTTACAACCGGCTCATAACCGCCGCTCGCCTCGTTGACATGGCGGAAGCCGCCGACTTTTTCGTCATAGAAGCTCATCAGACCGTCAATCACGCTCTTGCCGTTCTTGATGAATCTCTTATCGGTATTCGGGTTCACGCTGCATGCCGTAAGCGCACAAATCACCTGCGCGCAGCTTTCAGAATTAATCGTTCCCCAGCTTCCGAAGCCGCCGTTTTGTTTCTGCTGTTTGGAAAGGTAAGTAATCGCGCGGTCAAGTGCTTTCTTTACCTTAGGCTGCTTCGTCATGTACGGAGCCAGCGCAATCATCGCCATTCCTGTTATATCCACATCGGATACTGCGTTATAGCCGGTACTGCCCTTCTTTTTCGGCTGTAAATTCCAGCCACCATCACTATACTGGTTATCCAAAATATAGTTTATCATTCTCTGGCGAGAGTTCTGCCTGTTAGTTTCATCAGGAGTAAGCGTTCCGTATGCGTAGGAATCGGTTCTTTTCGGAACATCGTAGTTTGCTGAGTCAAACGCTCGGAGTGCCCAAATCGGTCCGTTCATACCCTGCCATTTCACGTTGACAAAGTCCGCAAGCGGTGCCGTCAAGTCATAGCCGCCTACATTGGCTGCGTCCATGCCGACTGCACTCATCGCAACGATTACTCGCTCATACTCGGTGAATTTCTTGTCGTGCAGAATGCCTTTCGTGCCGCGATAGCCTTCTTCCAAAGCTTTTTCCACCGACGCACGGTATGCGGCAAGATAGGAGTCACTCATATCATATCCTGCATGTCCCAATCCGAAAATAATCCACTCTCCGCCGATGGAGCCGAAGCTTGGCGGTTCGCTTTCGTTGTATAAATAGTCTCCACATTTCTCAAATGCTGCTTTTGTCTTGTCATATGATGCTGCGGATGCAGTACCTACGCTTCCGAATATCATCGTGAAGCCGACTGCCAGCATAAGCAGCATGCTCAAAATTTTGTTTGATTTTCGTTTCATTTTTTTCCCCTTTCATTTCTGCGTCTTTGTCTGTCGCACTATTTATAGTATACTTGATTTTCGACAAAGAAACAACAGAAAAAGCAAAAGCCGAGCAGTAAATTCTTGGAGAAAAACATATACCCCCTTAAAATGCGAAAGCCCGGCGGGGAATCCGTCGAGCCTTCGCGTGTTTCCTTATTTATTCCAAGTTCTTGAAGCGTATTTACACTGTTTCAGTGCAGTTTTCGCAACGAGCTTGCCGTTTTCATCGTAAACTCTTACCTGAACTTTATAGAAGTACTTCGTG